>NC_008783.1:855000-1107500 GCF_000015445.1 Bartonella bacilliformis KC583
TAATCTATTTATATTCACTTAATTATATCAAGCTCGCATCTATAAGCATAAGAATATTGATATCTGTATCAAAATTTCATTATAAATACGAATCTAAAATACTAAGAAACCACGAACATAAAATCAAATCACATGGCTATTATCACCATAGACAGAGTTATTTCACATCTCTTATCTAAGCAAACAATAGCAGGTTTGGATTTGGGAACTAAAACTATTGGAATCGCTATTTCTGATATCAGTTTAACCTTTTCAAATCCGCGTCCTGTTATTCAACGAAAAAAATTTACGTTAGATGCCTTAAAACTTATAAAAATTTTTGATCATGAAAATGTAGGTGTTGCTATCATTGGTTTACCTATCAACATGGATGGAAGCAATGGTCCTCGTGTTCAAGCTACTCGAACTTTCGTCAGCAATATAGCAATGTACACAAAAATTCCATTTATTTTTTGGGACGAACGATTATCAACAATTGCAGCACAACGTCATCTTTTAGAAATAGATGTATCACGTATTAAACGAGAAAACCGTATTGATTCAGCTGCAGCTGCTTTTATACTACAAGGTGCTCTCGACAGAATTCAAATACTCCGTCAGAATCATACAGAAGGATAAAGGATATTTAGTAATTCTAGTGGATTATATCGTGCAATCATCATACCATAAGATGATCTCCATTGTCCTCCAAGGCGGCTTTCCATATAAGCATTAACAACATAATCCATTTTTTTGCAACGTAATGATGCAGCAGCTCCTGCATATGCCACTTGCTCAACAAAAAATCTACCTGCCCCTTCATTTGTTGAAGCCATCTGTGCAGCAGATTTGATAATTTCAATAGCCCTTGGACCTGCTGGACCAATATCCGTTGCAATTTTTTCTAACAATTTTTGAAATAATCCAGGTGCTTTATTAACTATGAGAATTGCATCCTTCACTAATTGATTAGCATTATTCCTTAGAATCCTTGCAGATCCATCACGCAACATTTGTGATAATGGATTGCCTTCTATAAAGCTTTCCAAACCGAGCTGTGCAATAATTTCACCAATAATCGGAATAACCAATTGGTTTACATGATACGCAACAATAGGTGTCATAATATGTGCAAAAGCTGCTTCAGAGCGATCATTAACAGCATTATCAAACGCCCATGCTAAACGAAAAACCAAGGCTTGTGAGGCAGCAATATCAAGTGCGATGTCAGAAAAAATACGCTCTGTTAATGGTGGTAAAGGTTGATTTGGCATTTTTTGTCGAAAAAAATCTATACCAAATTGAAGTGCTGCCCGCAAAACACCTGCTGATATCACAGACTGATCGAAACGCACCATGGTTTCGACATCTTTGATTATTTTTGTGCCTTCTCCAATATTGCCTAAGAGCCAGCCATAAGAATTTTGAAAATCAACACTTCCTTCTGGTACTGAATGCTCTCCAGAGCGCTGTATTAAATGACGGACTGATATGATACCATTTAATTCACCATTTTCTTGTAAGCGAGGAACAAAAAAGCAATTTAAACGACCATCTATTTCTGCACTAACAAGATAGCCGTCAGCTATTGGATTAACAACATTGGTTTTTGTAATATTTAAATTGTATAAATCACAACCAATCTTTTCATCAAAAGAAATTTTTTGGGCCATTGAAAAACTGGAAAAATGTTTTCTGCTTTCTTCAATATCATCAAAAGCACAGCTAAGCGAAGCTCCCTTTTTATGATGAATAGGCTTAGAAGAAAAATCATACTGACGTGATAAAAGAACATTTTGCCACCTTTTAAATAATTCAGAGTTACCAACTAATACGGCAATAGCTGCACTTGTTATAACAACCTCATTTAAGTGTCCGGTCTCTAAACCAGCAGATAAAATTAAGCGAATAGCACGTGCTTGGTAACGCACTCCATTCTCTACAGTTATATTTTCCCAAAGTGAAGAAACCAACCCCATCTGCCTCGAATATCGTTGCAGAGTATAGTAAGATGGGTGCATCTCCAATTGTTCTATTCGTTGACCCCATTCGTTATTATGGTGCAACACTGGCCGATGGCGATTTGCCAAACGAGAAAGATCCCATGCTTCACGGCTCGCTACAAAAGCCCCGACTTCTTGAAAATTTTCTAATAAAGATTCAGGAAGAGTAGATGCAACACGAAGCATAAGTGTATCACTAAAAAATGCATTTTTTCGGCGACCACTTTGCATAAATGGATCATTCATATGTGTTATTCCTTATTCGAATCACTTGCATCATAAACTATTTATCTTTTCGCAATTAAAAACATTTGTTACATTCAAAGAAATGTTTATTAACGCTCTTAAGAGAGTTATAGAAAAGGATACGATGACTCAAAATACTCCATTTCCAATTTTTCCCCATCGACATCTCTTGGGTATTAAGGGTTTAACTTTACAAGACCTTACTACATTACTTGATCGTGCAGATGCGAACGTTACCCTTTACCAAAAAAATGATAAAAAGAAATCTATATTGCATGGGCGTACTCAAATTAATCTCTTCTTTGAATCTTCTACACGAACACAATCCTCATTTGAACTAGCCGGTAAGCGGTTAGGAGCAGATGTGATGAACATGATCATCAGCAATTCATCTGTAAAAAAAGGGGAAACATTAATTGATACAGCAACAACCCTTAACGCAATGAATCCTGATATACTCGTTATTCGCCATAATTGCGCTGGAGCCGCCTCACTTTTAGCTCAAAAGATTGACTGTTGTGTAATTAATGCAGGTGATGGAGCACATGAACATCCAACACAAGCTTTATTAGATGCTCTTACTATTAGAAGAACAAAAGGTCGTATTGAAGGATTAACTGTTGCAATTTGTGGCGACATCTTGCATTCACGTGTTGCACGTTCCAATATCATCAGTCTTAATACTTTAGGAGCACGTGTCCGTGTTGTTGCACCCTCAACATTGTTGCCTACCGGAATTGAAGATATGGGCGTTGAGGTTTTTCATACGATGCAAGAAGGTCTTAAAGGTGCTGATGTTGTTATGATGTTACGTTTACAGCTTGAGCGTATGACAGGTGCTTTTATTCCTTCTATCCGTGAATATTTTTATCATTTCGGCTTACATAAAGAAAATCTAATCTATGCTAAAAATGATTGTATTATCATGCATCCTGGCCCAATAAATCGTGGTGTAGAAATCGCTTCTGATATAGCTGATGGAACACGCAGTATGATCCATACACAAGTAGAAATGGGAATAGCTGTACGCATGGCTATCATGGAAGCGTTGCTGGATCCGCGCCATGATTACAATGGAGAAAAGAAATGACAAGGCCAATAGTTTTTCAAAATGCCCGTATTGTTGATCCTTCACGCGCGATCGATGAAATTGGCACAGTCATTATTGAAAATGGACTCATTACGGTTGCTGGAAAAGAATCCCTCAACCAGGGAACACCTGAAAGCGCAGAAATCATTGATGCAAGCAATAAAGCAATTTTACCTGGACTTGTTGATTCCCGAGTTTTTATTGGTGAACCAGGAGCTGAACATCGTGAAACAATTGCTTCGGCAAGCCAAGCAGCAGCAGCAGGAGGAATTACCTCTTTTTTGATGATGCCGGACACACAACCGGTCATTGATAATGTAGCTCTTGTCAAATTTATTACACGGACAGCACAAGAAATGTCATTGGTCAATATTTACCCTGTGGCAGCTATCACTCAAGGGTTAAATGGACAAAAAATAGCTGAATTTGGCTTATTAAAAAATGCAGGTGTAATTGCCTTCAGCGAGGGGAAAAAAACTCTTCAGAATTCATCTATTATGCGTCGTGCAATGACTTATGCTCGCGACTTTGATGTCGCTTTAATTCATGAAACGCAAGACAAAGACCTAACTGGCCAAGGTGTTATGAATGAAGGCTTATTAGCGAGTTGGCTTGGTCTTTCTGGAGTGCCTCGTGAAGCAGAAGTCATCCCTTTAGAAAGAGATTTGCGACTGGCTGCATTAACAAAAGTAAACTATCATGCTGCTCAAATATCAACAGCTATGTCTGCTGATGCTATTCGTTTAGCAAAACAACATAATACAAAAATTTCAGCGGGTGTATCAATTAATCATTTATCTCTTAATGAAAATGATATTGGTGAATATCGTACCTTTTTTCGTTTAATACCTCCATTGCGTTCAGAAGAAGATCGTATTGCAATGATTGAAGCAATAAACGATGGAACAATAGATGTTATTGTTTCTTCACATGATCCTCAAGATGTTGATACAAAGCGTTTACCCTTTCAAGACGCTGCAGCAGGCGCTATTGGAATGGAAACTTTATTAAGTGCGGCTTTACGTTTGTATCACAATAAATCCGTATCTCTTTTACGTTTAATCGAACTCTTATCAACAGCACCTGCAAAACTTTTTGGTTTAAATGCTGGAACACTTATGAAAGGTGCTCCTGCAGATCTTATTTTGGTTGATCTTGATGAACCATGGGTATTATCTCCAGATATATTGCACTCACGCTCAAAAAATACACCCTTTGAAAATACACGCTTTCAAGGACGTGTAATTCAAACCTTTGTTAAGGGTAAATCAGTGTTTAATCTTAACCACTAAATAGGATTAAATTCTCAATGAATCAGATTGAAATATTCTTTCAGTTTTATGCATATTTCCTTCTTTTGATATCCTATTTTATAGGATCTATTCCATTTGGATTGCTTTTCACACGATTTGCTAAACTTGGTGATGTAAGAACAATTGGGTCTGGAAATATTGGAACTACAAATGTTTTACGGACAGGAAATAAAAAAATTGCTGCTCTAACTCTTCTTTGCGACACTTTAAAGGGAACTATCGTTATTTGGATTGCAAAATTTTTAATCTATCCAATAGACAACAATATTATTTCTGTTTTAGCGGGATTTTTTGCTTTTTGGGGTCATCTTTTTCCCATATGGCTCAAATTCAAAGGTGGTAAAGGCGTTGCAACTTATCTAGGTGTATGCTTAGGGCTTTTTTGGCCAGCAGTAATTGTCTTTACCATTATCTGGATAATATCCTTTTTATTTAAGCGTTTGTCCTCATTATCAGCACTTGTTGCTGTCACTGCTGTTCCAATTTTTGTCTATCTTTTTTCTCCTTGCTTCTATACTAATTGCACAATAGCAATAATGAGCGTACTCGTAATTATCAAACATCATGCAAATATTCGCAGATTATTAATTGGGAAAGAGAGAAAGGTTACCATTAAAAAAAGGAATGGATAAGGGGACTCAACTTACTGATTATCAACGCTTAAACTGGTTGCGGTTATTACGCAGTGAGAATATTGGGGCTGTTACTTTTCGCAATTTAATTGATCATTATAAAACAGCAGAAAATGCTTTAGCTGCACTTCCTGAACTTAGCAAAAAGGGTGGCCTTGGTACGGCTATCCGCGTAGCAACACTAGAAGATGCTGAAAAAGAAATGAATAAAGCCGAAAAATTAGGCATTCGGTTTATCGGTTTGGGCGAACCAGATTATCCACCATTCCTCAGAGCCATGGAGGCATCACCGCCACTTATTACCATAAAAGGCAATGTTGCAGTTTTTTCTAAACCCTCTGTTGGGGTTGTTGGTTCTCGAAATGCTTCAGCTGCTGGTCAAAAACTAACAACTCAATTTTCTCATTTTCTTGGAAAGACTGGTTTTGCAATTATTTCTGGCTTAGCACGTGGTATTGATAGCATTGCTCATCAAACAAGCTTATTAACAGGCACAGTTGCAGTTATGGCTGGCGGAATCGATCACATTTATCCTTCAGAAAATAAAAAACTTTATAATGATATTATCGATAATGGTGGCGCCATTATCAGTGAAATGCCAATTAGTTGGAAACCACGTGCTATCGATTTTCCAAGAAGAAACCGCATTATTGCAGGGTTATCACTGGGTCTTTTAGTGGTAGAAGCAGCTATGCGATCAGGATCTTTAATTACAGCTCGTCAAGCTGTTGAAATCGGACGACTAATTTTTGCTATTCCTGGCTCTCCACTTGATCCGAGATCAATGGGTACAAACAACCTTATCAAAGAAGGAGCCTTATTGATTACACATCCTTCTGATATCATAGAGGCGCTTACCCCCTTAATTCCAAACAATACTGATTGTCAGCTGAGTTTTTTTGAGGAATCATATCCAATTCAATTACAACAAGAAAATCATAGCTTACCTAAACCTAGTACAAAAGCCCCCTTTGCAGATGATACAGAACGCGCAGCTATTCTTTCTGCTCTCTCAACAACTCCAATTGATTTAGACACATTAAGCAGTCATTCAGGTGTTCCTTTACAAAACTTATATCTCTTATTGATTGAATTAGACTTAGCTGGAAAACTTACTCGGCACTCCGGCGGTTATGTGTCACTGTCGACTGAGAATCCTCCCCAAGAGCTTCATTATTATTAATAATATTTTGCCCTTCTTTGGCTACCATATCCAAAAGCAACGCCAAAAGCGGACTATGAGCTTGATATGCCATATGGCTCATTTGCTTTGACATATCTGTAATATAGCGGATAACTTTTAAATGATCTATTAACATAATTTTCTATCCTTGAGCATTATCCCTATCTCTCAATAGATGTTATTTTAGTATTTTTCTGCATGTCTTTTTATTAACCGTGGAAAATAAGTTGTTAAAATTTCTTATAAAGTGTATTTAAAATAATAACAATCAAAAGTTGTATAGTATGATTTTTTTTATGTACTCTTGATCAATTGCCATTGGCTATTCAGTTGAAAGAGAGTTATAAGGAGAATTTTTATTTCAACATTCGGATAAAATTATGGATATCGTTATCGTCGAATCTCCAGCCAAAGCAAAAACAATTAATAAATATCTTGGGTCTCAATATAAGGTCATAGCATCATTTGGACATGTCCGTGACTTATCTGCCAAAGATGGCTCTGTTCTTCCTGATAAAGATTTTTCGATGAAATGGGATGTTGATACCGCTTCTGCAAAACGTTTAAATGAAATAGCAAAAGCCGTTAAAGAAGCGAATAGCCTTATTTTGGCAACTGACCCTGATCGTGAAGGGGAAGCTATTTCATGGCATATCCTTGATGTTCTTAACCAAAAAAAAATTTTAAATGATAAGCCTGTTAAACGGGTCGTTTTTAATGCAATTACAAAACAATCTGTACTTGACGCTATGAATAATCCACGGGATATTGATGTATCCCTTGTCGATGCTTACCTCGCACGCCGTGCTCTTGATTATCTGGTTGGTTTTACACTTTCCCCTGTTTTATGGCGTAAATTACCTGGTGCACGTTCAGCTGGACGTGTGCAATCAGTTGCTTTACGTATTATTTGTGATCGCGAATCAGAAAGAGAACATTTTGTTAAAGAAGATTATTGGTCAATCACAACATACTTAAAAACCCCCAGAAATGACGTCTTTCAAGCACGGTTGATAGAATTTAATCAAAAAAAACTAAGCAAACTTGATATCCAATCTCAAGAACAAGCAAATCAGATCCGTCTTATGTTGGAAGAAGCTGAATATTGTACACTAAGTGTTGAGGCAAAACCAACAAAAAGAAATCCTTCTCCACCATTTACAACATCCACTTTACAGCAAGCTTCCTCTTCAAAATTAGGTTTTTCAGCTTCTCGTACCATGCAAATTGCTCAAAAACTATATGAAGGTGTTGAAATGAATGGTGAGACAGCAGGACTTATTACCTATATGCGTACTGATGGCGTGCAAATAGCCCCAGAGGCTATTGATTCAGCACGAAGAGCAATCAGTAATTCCTTTGGAAATAACTATCTTCCTGAAAAACCACGTTTTTATTCAACAAAAGCAAAAAACGCACAAGAAGCACATGAAGCCATTCGCCCAACAGATTTTAAACGTCATCCCGATCAAGTTCGCAATTTCCTCGATAATGATCAAGCAAAACTGTATGAATTGATATGGAAACGCGCTATTGCTAGCCAAATGCGTTCTGCTGAAATTGAACGTACAACCGTTGAAATTAAAGCGGTTCAAGAAGAAAATTACGCAAATTTACGAGCAACAGGCTCTGTTACACGTTTTGATGGTTTTATTGCCGTCTATACCGATCAACGCGATGAAACAAACGGTGATGAAGATGACCTAGCACGCTTGCCCCCAATAAATGTTAATGAAATTCTTACAAAAGAAAAAATCGAAACGGCACAACACACCACAGACCCCCCTCCTCGTTATTCTGAAGCTTCATTAATTAAAAAGCTTGAAGAATTAGGGATTGGTCGACCTTCAACTTATGCATCCACATTAGCAACACTTTGTGATCGTGGCTATATCATCATTGACAAAAGACAACTTACTCCTGATGCTAAAGGACGTATTGTCACAGCTTTTCTTGAAAATTTTTTCAATCGCTATGTGGAATATGGCTTCACAGCAAATCTTGAAGAAAAATTGGACCTCATATCAGACGGAAAACTCTTTTGGAAAGACGTTTTACGCGATTTTTGGGATGAATTTAATGCATCCGTTACCAATATCCAAGAATTGCGTATAACGAATGTCCTTGACGTTTTAAACACAACATTAGCACCTCTTGCTTTTCCTACACGTGAAGATAGCAGTGATCCTCGTTCTTGCTCCCTTTGTAAACATGGTCAATTATCGTTAAAATTAGGTCGTTATGGTGCATTTGTTGGTTGTTCTAATTATCCTGAATGTAAATATACAAAACAACTTGGTACAGACGCAGGAGAAGAACGTGAAGCAGCACACAATGATGAACCTGTTATACTCGGTGTTGATCCTGAAACAGGAAAAGATATTTTTCTTCGCAATGGCCGCTTTGGTCCATATATTCAGCTTGGTGAAGGAAAAGAAGCTAAGCGCTCGGGATTACCAAAAGGATGGAAAACAGAAAATGTTAATCTTGATAAAGCCCTATCTTTATTGTCTCTGCCACGTGAAGTCGGAATTCATCCTGAAACAGGTCAAATGATCACAGCTACAATTGGACGATATGGTCCTTATCTTACTCATGATAGGAAATATGCAGCCCTTTCAAATGTAGATGACGTCTTTGATATTGGCATTAATCGTGCTGTCACAGTGCTAGCTGAACAAAAAGAAAATAAAGCTAATCGAGGTAAAACAGTATCTTCCGTATTAGCGGCATTAGGTGATCACCCAGATGGGGGATCGATTACTGTACGTGATGGGCGTTATGGTTCATATGTTAATTGGGGGAAAATTAATGCAACATTACCAAAAGATAAAGATCCAGCTAACATAACACTTTCAGAAGCATTAGAGCTCTTATCCGCTAAAACATCTGCCCCTTCAAAAACAAGAAAGGTAGCGGCTAAAAAAACAGCTCCAAAGAAAAATACAACAGTAAAGAAAGCTTCTTCTACAATAAAAAAAGCAAAATAAAATACTTTCACTTACATAATATTAGACACAGAAATTATTCTTTTATTACTGACAATCCTGAACGATAAGTAAACGTAAAATCACGAAAATTTTTAACTTGAAAATAATTTTTTATAACTGGTTAAAGATATAAGCGTGATTTTTAAAATGACACCTCAATATCAAAATAATGTAAGAGCTTAATGACCAAAAAAAAATTACCATCAGTCACTGTAGCAAAAATTAATACACGTAATAAAGATGGTGGTTTTATTGCACACCCCCTTAAGTGGGAAAGTGATACAAAACCCAATATTGAAATATTTCCTCCTCGCCATATGAGAAATATAAGTTTTCGTGTTGGAGATCACATTCTTATAAAAATTTTCCGAAATAAAAATTTTCAAATCACGCCTTATACAGGACGAATTGTCCGTAAAATTGATGAGAAAGAAACAAAAACTCTTGGTATCATAAGAAAATTAGAAAATGGCAAATGGCAATTTTCCCCTATAGAGCGTAAAATCAGAGAATTTATTATTGATGAACCCTCAGATATTAACATCAAATCTGGTAATCTTGTTGAAATTGAAATTAAAAATACGAATTGTAGATTTAAAAGTGCAAAAATAACAAATGTTTTAGGATATATTGATAGTGAAAAAACACTTGCAATGATTTCTCTCATTTCCAAGGGAATTCCTTATATTTTTCCTGAAGACGTTCTTGAACAAGCAAAAAATATAAAACCTGCTAACACAATCAATCGAGAAGATTGGCGACACTTACCGTTTATCACAATTGATCCACCAGATGCAAAAGACCATGATGATGCAGTTTATGCAATAAAGGATGAAGACCCTACAAATAGCGGTGGTTGGATCATCATCGTCGCCATTGCAGATGTTTCCTATTATATAAAAACAGGAAGCGCTTTAGATAAAGAGGCATTACAGCGGGGGAATTCTGTTTATTTTCCTGATCGAGTTGTGCCAATGTTACCGGAAACTATTTCCAATCATTTATGCTCTTTACGTGAAGGAGAAGATAGGTTTTCTTTAGCTGTTCGCATGGTTTTTGATGCTAATGGTAATAAACGCAAACATAGCTTTCACCGTATTGTAATGCGAACAGCTGCTAAATTATCTTATCAAGAGGTACAATGCGCAATTGAAGGAAACACAAATGAAAAAACAGCTCCTCTTATAGAAAATATTTTACAACCATTGTGGTCAGCTTATACTAGCCTTAAAATTGCACGCGACCTCCGGCAACCATTAGAATTAGAAATATCCGAAAAAAAAGTTATTCTTGATCAAAATGGATGCATCAAAGATGTTGTACGTCCACCTCATTTAGAAGCTCATCGTCTCATTGAAGAATTTATGATACAAGCTAATGTTTCTGCTGCTGAAACATTGAAAAAACATCGTCAGTCCTTCATTTATCGTATTCATGATGAACCTTCACTCACAAAACAAGAAACACTGCGAAATTCTCTTCATAATTTTAAAATACCTCTCTCCTCAAAAGTAAAACTTACGTCAAAACAACTGAATAATATTCTCACAACAGTCACAAATACACAGCAACAGGAATTAATAAATCAAATTATTTTACGCTCACAATCGCAAGCTGAGTATAATCCTAAAAATATAGGTCATTTTGGTTTAAATTTGCAAAATTATGCACATTTTACATCACCGATCCGTCGCTATGCTGATCTGATTGTTCATCGAGCACTTATTAAAGCTTTGCAATTAGGCGATGATGGACTAACAGATGAACAAGAACAAAATCTCGTAGAAATCGCCACGCAAATTTCTTCATATGAGCGTCGTGCTATGATGGCTGAGAGAGAAACAATTGATCGACTCGTTGCGCACTATTTAGCTGATAAAATTGGTCATTTATTTAAAGGTCGCATTTCCGGGGTTACAAAAGCAGGTCTTTTTATTTCTCTTGATAAACTCAATGCAGATGGTTTTGTACCTATTTCTACTCTTAAAAATGATTATTATCACTTTGATGAAGAACAGCACGCCCTGATAGGAAAACATAGCTATAAATACTATCAACTTGGCGATGCAGTAGAAATCAAACTTGTAGAAGTACAACCTTTTGCTGGTGCTTTATGTTTTGAAATATTAACAGAACCTCAGCTATTAACTTCCTCATCTCTTTCTTACCATAAAACAAAATCTACAATGAAAAGACGGAAATGTAATTCCTACAAAAGAAAAGTCTAAAAGTTTTTTCTGAATCTATTGTCATTAACCTTACGCATTCATGACTCTAATATGCGGTAATTTAATATATTTTTTGATTAATTGAAATTATATGAAAAATTCTCAAAATAACATATATTAAATGAATTATAGATGAATTTACCTTCCTATAATTACTGAAAAAATCTTGCTCGATATCATAAATACTAGTTTGCTAAAAAATCTTCCTCTTATCTCAAGGCTAATTGTGCATTGGCTGCATAAACAAGGATACAAGATTATAATTATACTCTTCTTATGATGAACAAAATTTTTGATATCTCAAAACTCTTTGTATTCAATTTTGCTGCGATCATTGGTGCTGTTAGTGTAAAATTAGGAATAGGAATACAATTTATCTCTTTATTGATGACTGAAAAAGAATTTTCAAACAGTGCTATTGGTTACAGTGGAACGGTTAGTGAAATCACCACAATTATCGCAGCCATTTTTGTTGCTTGAATAGCTTCTCATATTGCTGCTAGTTAATCGATATTATCAATGATAGATTGGAAAGTTAAGTTTTTTATTTTTTCGACTCAGTATTAATTTGGCTCATTCTGCGATTTACGCTGCACTTCGCTATGACAATTACATTCACTCCTATCAGAATTTGGATCAACAGTTCTGCTCCTCCCCAGAGACGCAGTTTAATACTTTCTATTTATGCCATTACTTTGGGAGTAAAATTTGCTATCGATCTAACGCTGCTAGCAAGAATAGGATCACAGGATGTATGCCTTTTTGTGTTAGCGGTACCTTTTTGGAATTGCTGTTATACTAACTCTCACCGCTTCAAAATTAAACCTCAAATTTAAAAATAGTAAATATACAGCATTTTTTTCTTATATTTTTCATACACCTACTTCAACTATGGCAGTATTGATTATGGTGCTATCAAAATGAGAGCGTTAACATTTATAATATCTTTTAGTTTATCAATCGGATACAATAAGAATTAAGCCTCACACTTTATGGCGATATTCGCGCTTGATAACCTTTTGCTTTTAATTCGTTATTGGCTTTAAGCGATTACACAAAAAATAAGCGCTACTCTCTATGGGATGCGCCACTTTAGGATTCGCAGGACCCCTTGTGGTACTATGGATAGCCGAACATCAATGGACTGTAATTCTTGATATTTTTCTTTTTGGTAGTGTATTCATAGGTCTTTATATAATTGGGCCCTCACAGTTATGTGCATACCTTAAAGGACATGAGCGCTTCTGCTAATTTTTCTTTCATCTTTACTATAGCATTGGGATGCTTATTGAAGCTACTATCATCGGCCAAATAATAGATCTTTTTAAACATAGATCTTTTTAAACCATGTGATTTTTCTTCTGTAATGGCCTGTTTTTTTTCGGCTTGTATACTTATTTTAGTGCGTGTTTCTTTAATGAAAAAGCTAATCAACTCTTGACTTTTTTTGTAACATCCGTAGGTTAATAAAAAATCTGGTTTACATCAAAAATGAATTTTGGTGACAAAGCAGTGTCATTTCAACATAAATAGGATCATTATTATGGCTAAGGCAGCAACGATTAAGATTAAGCTTTTGTCAACTGCAGATACCGGTTTTTTCTATGTAACGAAAAAAAATAGCCGTACGATGACGGACAAAATGAGTAAACGTAAATATGATCCAATTGTTAAAAAGCATGTTGAGTTTAAAGAAACAAAAATCAAGTAACTACTTTTGTTCTTTTCAATTTACAATTTCCAAGAACGGCCATAAATAAAAATAAATGTGCTGTACGTTTATATGTTATTTGTCGTGATTTAGTGCTTCAACTTTTAGTTTAGTTAAATTGTTAGAAAAATTGGATACGTTAGCTTTGTCTTATTGGATGGAGGGTACGTATTTTTCTATCTGAAAAAAGTTTATTGAATGTTTGGCATTTTTTATCAAAAATAAGAATGTATTTTGATTTTAATCCTCAATCCAAATGACATTTATTAAAAATATCCCACTCGTGTAAAAAAGAAAATATTTCCTAAGAGATATACTGTAATCAATATATTATATCCCGTTTATTAATATATATAATATCTACTTTATAGGGAACAGATTGTTGCAAACAATAATAATCTCGTTTTACGAAAATTATAATAAGTTGCTAACCTTACTGCTTAATATGAAGAAAAAATTTAGACATTTCAAAATCAAAATTTCCTGGTTAGTGCTATCTCTAAAACAGTATAATATGAGTTTCTTAATTTCATGAAAGAAAAAGTTCTTCGTTCCAATTTAGATAGCTTCAAAAAAAAAGTTTTTGGCTTAATTGTCTTAGTAACCATCATCTTCACCAATATGATTGTTTATACGGAATATGCTCAAACACAAAAGCCAATTTCTATAAAATCTATTAAGGGTTATGCATCAGTTATTGATGGAGATTCAATCAAAGTTGCTGATATCATGGTCCGACTTATAGGAATTGATTCTCCTGAGCTTCATCAGTTTTGTGGTATGAAAACAAAACGTTATCCATGTGGACAAAAAGCTAAAGAATATTTAGAAAGGCTTATAACAAAAAAAACTGTTACATGTCATTGGAGTATAAAAGACAAATATCAGCGTGTCCTTGGTACGTGTCAAACAAAACAAGTCAAAAATATTAACGCAACAATGGTACAAAACGGTTGGGCTGTAAGCTATAATAGCTATCGTAAAGAGGAAGAAGAAGCCCATAGGAAAAAGAAAGGTATATGGCAATCAAGTTTTCAACAACCACGAGAATGGAGAAGAATTCACATTAATAACAGAACACAGTAAAATTTTCTCTTTTTTACAGTGCAAATGTTGCTTGCCTATTTCACTTATGAAAAAACAACGATGTGATAAAATTATCAAACTTGATAAAAAAATTCACTCTTGTCGTATTTGTATAACGAATCCACGTTATTACCCTCCCTTACCTCATGAGCCACGACCTGTTGCCTATTTATCCGACACAGCTTCTATCGCAATTGCAGGACAAGCACCAGGATTACGGGTACATGAAAGTTCTATTCCCTTCAATGATCGCTCCGGCGAAACATTACGTAATTGGCTCAGTGTAACTCGTAATCAGTTTTATGACAGATCTTTATTTGCCATTGTTCCTATGGGATTTTGTTTTCCGGGCTATGACCAAAATAAATCCGACTTACCACCAAGGCGTGAATGCCAAGAAATGTGGCATGAAGAAGTGTTTCAAGCTATGCCACAAATAAAGCTCGTCCTTGCTATTGGAAGTTATGCACAGAAATGGCACATCACAGGCTTAAAACACAAAACTGTTTCAGAAACCGTCAGTGATTGGAAAAACATTCTCTCTATACGTCAACCTAGAGGATATAATGTCATACCATTGCCTCATCCATCATGGCGAAATACTTTTTGGTTACAAAAACACCCCTGGTTTCAGGATGAACTTATTGTGTATCTTCGCCATTTAGTTCATAAGTTTTTGTAAATTAAATTGGAAAAGAAAATATGGATGGCCTTGATCGAAAAATCCTCCATTTGTTGCAAGAAGATGCCACACTCTCTGTCGCTGATATTGCTAAAAAAGTTGGACTCTCTACAACCCCTTGTTGGCGTAGAATTCAAAAACTCGATGACGACGGTGTTATTCAGCGTCGTGTTGCTGTTCTTTCTCCTCAAAAAGTGAATGCACACGTTACTGTTTTTGTTTCTATTCGTGTCCATTTACATAACCATGAATGGCTAAAGCGTTTTTCAAGAATTTTGCGGGAGTTTCGTGAAGTTATTGAATTTTATAGAATGAGTGGAGATATAGATTATTTATTACGTGTCGTGGTTCCCAATATTGAAGCTTATGACCTTTTTTATAAAAAATTAATTTCTAAAGTTGATATTTGTGACGTATCATCCTCTTTCGCAATGGAGCAGATTAAATACACAACAGAGCTACCTCTTGACTATATAAAATTACAAAATCCAAATGGATAATAAAATTTTGAGTTTTTTTTGATATTTATAGCAATTTAAGTCCCTAAATAGCGACATCCTGTTCAAATATTGCCATTTGTGCATGTGTTAAAACAGCAGCCTTAACCACACCAGCTGCCATGGCAGCGCCTATTCCTTCACCCAGATGCACCTTTAAATCTAAAAGCGGCTCTTTTCCTATTTTTTCTAAAAGTTTGCGATGTGCTGAGTTAGTGGAAATATGCCCAACAATAATATGATCAAGAGCTCTTGGATGCATTTTATAAAGAATTGCTGCTGCCGCTGTTGTTACAAAGCTATCCAAAATAACTGGAATTTTTTCCATTCTTGCAGCTAAAATAGCTCCTACCATAGCAGCAATTTCACGCCCTCCTAAACAACGCATAACCTCAAAAGGATCATTTAAATAATCTTTATGTAAAAAAACTGCTGTTTTTACTGCCATCACTTTGCGTTGATAAAATTCCCCTACATCTCCTGTACCAGGATCTATCCACTCCTCAGCATCTCCACCAAATAGAGCTAAACATAAAGCTGAAGCTATTGTTGTATTGCCAATTCCCATTTCTCCTACACACAAAAGATCTATTCCTCCAGCAATTGATTCCATCCCAAATGCCATCGTTGCAGCTGCACTACGCTCATCCATTGCGGCATCCTTGGTAATATTCATTGTTGGATACTCTAAAGCCAAATCAAATATCTTCAATCCAAGATCATAAGCTGCACAAATTTGATTAATAGCACCACCACCAGCTGCAAAGTTATTGACTATCTGTTGTGTCATAGATCGCGGAAATGGTGTAATATTTTCGTCAGTTACACCATGATTTCCAGAAAAAATAGCTACTAAAGGCCGCCTTATTATTGGCTTTTCTTCAGCTCTCCACCCAGCATACCAAACTGCGATATCTCCTAATTTTCCTAATCCTCCTTGCAACTTTGTTAATTGCATTTGCCGTTTTTTTGCTAAAGTCATAATGAACTCATCAGGAGTGGGTAAATTTGTTAGCAATGTACGAAAATCATCAAATGGACTAGCGGTCATGAAAATACCTTTTTGAGTGTATGTTTATAGAATTTTATTCTACAAACAGAATATAAATAATTCATTGTCGTTTTTAGGAAAAAATAAATAGACTATACATTGTGAGACTAATTATAAAATCAATCTATTCTCTAGCTACTGATTTAAAGTTCTAAAATGTCTCTAATAATATAATATTTGTCTTCTAAAGATAGTCTAGATAAATAACAGATGATAAAAATTGAAATTTTTCCTTTTAATATCTCAATAATTTTAAATTATCTATAAATTACAATATATAAAATGAATTATTTATTCTAAAATATAAAAATGAGATACTCGCAAAACTTACTTTAAATAAGAGCAGAAAAAGCTTCTTTTAAAATACGCACATCTGCGTCTTTTCCTCTTGCATCATTTGACAATATTTGTCGCCATCGACGTGCACCATCGCGACCATGAAAAAAGCTGATCATATGACGTGTCACATGAGAAAGATGCCCGCCTGATGCAATATGTTTCGCAGCGTAATCGCACATGATATCAATTACATCACAATCCTTAAGATTGCTCTGTGACTCACTGTATATCTCAAAATCAATGAGTTGCAATAAAGATGGATTATAATAAACTTGCCGTCCTACCATAACAGCATCACATAATTTCAAATGTTCTTTCATTTCATAAATTGATTTAATTCCTCCATTTATCCCTATAAATTTATTATAAAATTTATTTTTTAATTTATAAACTCTTTTATAATTAAGTTGCGGAATATCTCGATTTTCTTTGGGACTTAAACCTTTTAACCACGCCTTGCGTGCATGTACCCAGAGTGCATCACAACCAGCATTCCATACTCGATCTGCTAAAAAATCTAAAGCCAATTCTTCATCTTGCTCATCCACACCAATTCGACATTTAACGGTCACAGGTATAGTAACAACCCTCTTCATCGCTTCTACAGCATTCGCTACAATATCAGGGTTTAACATTAAACAAGCACCAAATGTGCCTGACTGAACACGATTTGATGGACAACCTACATTTAAATTTATCTCATCATAACCAAAATCTTCTGCAATTTGCGCAGCCTCTGCTAATTTTTTAGGATCCGATCCCCCTATTTGTAACGCAACAGGATGCTCTTGATCATTAAAAGCTAAGAGTGATTCACGGATACCGTGAATTATAGCATCCGCAACAACCATTTCAGTATAAAGCAGTGCTTTTTTTGTTAAAAGACGGTAAAAAAATCGGCAATGCCGATCTGTCCAATCCAACATTGGGGCTACCGCAAATTTTATCGATGATGGAGAACTATAAAATGTCATAGAAGAATTTTATCCTATATTTCATTAATAGCATTCCATCCACATAGACAGCCAGAGCTTTCCCTATTTTCACCATATTAATTTTAGAAGATCAAAATACGCTTTATATTTATTTCTGTTATTAATTTACTTTTTAAATAACAAAAATCATTTAAGATATAAAATTTTTAATGCAGCTATTAACGCTAATACAACATGATCTAGCTGGTCAATAAATTTGTATAAATCTCAAACGATAGATAACTCTATAAAATCCATCTGTCATGGTTCTCTTATCTCCCCAACGCACCTTTTACCTACATCGGTATTGTTCTATATCCAGTATCTCTTGCTTTATTTATTTTTTCTAATTCTAATCACGCTATTTTATTCTTCTAGTCTTTCTTTGACTGCTAAAATCAGCTGTTTAAGTGTAAATGGCTTAGATAAGAATCCAAAAATAGCGCCTTCTGGAAGATTTTTAGTAAATGCATCTTTTGTATAACCAGAAACAAAAATAAACTTGATATCGGGGTAACTTTTACGAACTTCTTTAAGTAAAGTTGGCCCATCCATCCCTGGCATCACAACATCAGAAACAATAATATCAATAGCGCCTTTATTTTCCTTAAGAACAGCAAGCGCTTCCACCCCACTCGCAGCTTCTAAAACAGTATACCCCCTCATTTGAAGAGCTCTCACCCCGCCCATTCTAACTGCATCTTCATCTTCGACCAATAACACGGTTGCAGAGCCTGTCAAATCTGTATTGTGTTCCTGTTTTTCTGCTTTTTCAATCTGTTCAACAATCTCATCTCTGATATTGGAGACATAGCGAGGTAGAAAGATATGAAATATCGTTCCTTCTCCTTCCTGGCTATTACAGTGAATATAGCCACCTGTCTGTTTGATAATGCCATAAACCATTGATAAGCCAAGTCCTGTACCTTTTCCAATTTCTTTTGTTGTAAAAAATGGTTCAAACATTTTTTCTTGCACAGCAGAAGATATGCCTGATCCAGTATCTGCAACAGTCAATTGCACATACTCGCCAGCTGCAAGACCAGCATAATTTAATTCAGCACTTTGTTGTTTTGTAATATTGTTTGTTGCAATTGTTACCGTACCTCCATCAGGCATTGCATCACGCGCATTGATAACTAAATTCATAACAACACACTGGAAAGACGCTTGATCGACTTCCACACTCCACAAATCTCTTCCATGAATAATTTTTAACTGAATATGATTACCTAAAAGAGGCAAAATGAGATTACGAATGTCCGATAAAAATTCTGTAAAATCAACTTTTTCAGGCCTAAGCGTTTGTTTTCTAGAAAAAGCTAATAATTGCTGTACAAGTGCAGCCGCACGGTTAGCATTATTTTTAATATTAGTAAGATCAGCATGTGCTGGATCAGAAACGCGGTGCGTATTTAAAAGAAGATCACACGACATTAAAATTGCTGTCAAAACATTATTAAAATCATGAGCAATACCACCCGCCAACTGCCCAACAGCTTGCATTTTCTGGCTTTGTACCATGTCATCGTCAAGTGTTTTTTGCTTCATCATTTCCAAAGCAGATATAACCACAAAATTATGTGATAAATCATCACGATATTGCATCAAAGGTGTAAGATAAAGACGTAAATGGCGTTCCTTATTATTTGCTAATACCGTATCTATCGGATCTAGATAACTTTTATACGTCGTCACCTGCCGAAATGCGTGCTCTAATTGTGCATGATAACTATGAGATATGACGTCATAAAGATTAATAGCCTTGTCCGTGCATCCTAGTAATGACAAAAAAGCATGATTTACATGAACAAATTGTCTTTTCTGATCTATCACTGCTATTGCAAAAGGACTTGCGTCAAAATATTCTATCAATGTACTCGGTAATTTTTCTTCACAATCCCTCTCACTCTCTTGCATTTGCTGTGGCAGCATAACAATACGATAGATAGTTTCATCTCCTAAAAGAGAAGAAACATACATAAAACATTTCAGCAGTTTTTTGCTACCATCCTCTAAAGTTAAAGATAAAGAAAAAACGTAACTCGTAGCACAATTTGAATTTTGATATTTGTTATTTTGCAAACAAATATCACTCCACTTACTGTTGTTTCCAGTATTATAAAATAATTGATCAAAGCTATATTGACCAACAATAAAATTAGTTAAATCGATCGAAAACCACTTAGCAAAAACTGAATTTAAATAGATAACCATTCCTTGTGCGTTTACAGATAAAAATCCAACAGGAGTATGATCTAAGTGATTGGTAGCTTCTTGAAGATTCAAGGAAGAAAATTCATGATGTTCTTGAAAATGCGAAATATCAACAACACGCCACAATAAAAATTTTTGTTTCCGTTTTATAATCGGATGAATAGAAATATTGTACAAAATAGGTTGTTGCTGTGTAGAATGGATAAAAATTGAACGATCTATTTTTAGATTTTCTTGAGCTGCAAGATTATTAGACGCTGCTACCTTCAAGCGATACACAAGTGCACCAGCACCTGGAAGATCAGCAAGAACAGTGTAACAAGAAGCTTTAGGTTTATAAGTAAAAAGCCTTTGATAATTTTGATTAGCATAGTGAATAAAACCTGAAAAATCAGATACTATAATTACATCATTCACCTCATCAAAAAGACTAAAATCTAAATCTTTTTGCAAGTACATAGCATGACATTTTAAAATGCCTGCTCCCATTAAAAAAAACGCTATAATAGCTATAATAGTTAAAACTAAGAAAGATACCAATGCAACTTTATGGAAATGCGGATAAAAAACACCTAAAAATCCTATAATTACTAAAAAAGTTATTATAAAAAAAATCCCCCAAATCATAGCACCCCATTGCATAAAAGAAAGCAATGATTTTGTACTATCATAAGAATTTTTATTCATTTTTATCTGCCTCGATTATGGCTGATTTTTATGCCATAAATTGTTTTCGTAATGTATATAATTTATATTGAGTGTAATTTTCTATTACATATAATATATACATGCTTTATATACGTAATAGAAATGGCTTAAGTAATTAGACAAGTCATATTTATGTTTAGTCCAATCTTGCAAGATGCTTACGGATTTATATAAAATAGCCTCTTGCCAAATAGGGGAAGCCATATGAGTATCTGGTTATCAAATAAAATAGGGGTACACGCAGCGAATATAATTACGAGTCTTGCATTCCTCATAATGATAATCATAGCAATTGCTATTGTTATAGGGCTTTTACGCTATTTAAATAAAGACAGAAAAACGCGTTCACAACGGTTAGCTATATGTGATACGGTTGCTGTTGATCGTATGCGCCGTCTTGTTCTGATACGCCGTGACGATGTAGAGCATTTAATGCTTATTGGTGGAACAACAGATATTGTTATAGAATCTGGCATTATCAACACATTACACATTGAACACAAAAATCACCACAAGCCGCCAAAAGATACACTATCAACAATAACAGAAATCGATCAACATCACACCTTTACAGAAAAAGCCCCTTTTTCTCTAAAAGCAATGGGATCTGCTAAAAATAATGCCTCTTTCTCCTCATTCGATCACAATTTAAATGATTCAGCAATTACTGCTACAATCGAAGGACGACAGGAGCCATCCTTATTCATTCCTACCCAGAAAAAATAAAATCTTTATATCAAAAAACGAGTTATATGCATATTTTAAAGAAAAACATGAGTAAGTTCGTTGTTTTTTAGCGCTGGTAATAATTTTTTAGTGTTATTTCCTCTTATTACCAGCTTATAAAACAGCCATCAGAAAAAAATTATGTCATCTCTGATACTGGCTAGATCAGAATAAAATGTTTTTTAACAGAAACATAAAAGTTCTTGTTTAACTCATTTTTTAAAATCTATTCAAAAAAATTACTGGCATTCGTGTATCTAATAGTGATTGTTCTTTATTGGTTATTTTTTTATCCAACAAACAATTATTTCAGTGTGATGTCTCATACTAACTTGTCTACAAATTAATTAAGCTCAAAACCCAGAAGAATTAGTGCTTATCTTACTAATTTAAAAGACACAAGGATTTTATAAAGGCAAATTATGATAGTTGCGATTAAAATACATTAAAGCATCTTTTTCTTTATTGCTGTTTATTGCTACAACTTCGCCAATTAAAATATAATGAGTTGCATGTTCGTGCCAACAAATTAAGTTACAATCAAGTGAAGCCAAAGCATCTGATAAACTAGGCGCACCAGTTTTTAAAACATTCCACTGAGCTATGCTAAAGCGTTCAGTTTGTGTAAAGTTAGAGCGTCCAGAAAAAGCATCAGCCAATTTACGATGTTTCCCTGCTAAACTGTTGATACAGAAATTACCATTTTCTACAAATAGTTTATTTTCAGGATTATGACGCATTAAACACACAAGAAGTGTTGGAGGATTATCTGATAAAGAACAGCAAGCCGAAACTGTTACTCCACGCTTTCCCTTAATGCCATTTGTCGTTACAATATGTACAGCTCCTGCAAAATAACTCATAGTATTCCGATATTCCTGCGGAGAAACAGTAAGATTCTGTTGAAGTTTAGGCATTAAATTTATTGTATGATTTGACATATTTTTACTTATACAGTTTTTAAATTCTCAAGGGATATTTCAATTATACATTCTCATTTTTTATGTCATACCATATATGAGCAATAAAATGCATATTTTATCATACAATATTACATGCTAAAAAGAGCCAACTAAGGAGATCTTAATGGTTCATTCCCCTATTATTGCACCTTCACTCTTATCTGCAGATTTTTCAAAACTTGGTCAAGAAATATCCGATGTTGTTGATGCAGGTGCAGATTGGCTCCATCTTGATATCATGGATGGCCATTTTGTTCCTAATATCACCTTTGGACCTGATACTGTAAAAGCTCTACGCCCGTTAAGCAAAGCAGTATTTGATGTTCATCTCATGATTTCGCCTGTTGATCCTTATCTTGAAGCTTTTGCAAAAGCTGGCGCAGATATTATAACCATTCACGCAGAAGCAGGACCTCATATTCATCGTTCACTACAAATAATCAAAATAATGGGGAAAAAAGCAGGGATTGCAATCAACCCAAGCACTCCAGAGCATGTGCTTGAGTATTTACTTGATCAATTAGACCTCATCCTGATTATGACAGTTAATCCTGGTTTTGGTGGACAAAATTTCATTCCAGAAATGAAAGATAAAATTAAACGCATAAAAAATATGATTGCCAATCGGTCTATTGACCTTGAAGTTGATGGCGGTATTTCAGTGGATACAATCGGAACAGCTGCAAAAGCTGGTGCCAATGTATTTGTTGCAGGGTCTGCTATTTATAAAAATGGTAATAAAGATCTTTATAAAACACGCATTAGTGAATTACGTCAAGCTGCAACCCTCCTCTCCCATAATAAGGAAAAATTATGATTACACGCTATTCTCGTCCCCAAATGGTAGCAATCTGGTCGCCAAAAACGAAGTACCGTATTTGGTTTGAAATTGAAGCACATGCTTGTGATGCAATGGCTCAACTTGGTGTGATTCCAAAAGAAGCCGCTAAAATCATTTGGGAAAAAGGTTCAGCTGCTGAATTTGATGTGAATCGTATTAATGAAATTGAAGCAACAACTAAGCATGATGTTATCGCATTTCTTACCCATTTGGCCGAATTTATTGGGCCAGAATCGCGTTTTATTCATCAAGGTATGACATCATCAGATGTTTTAGATACAACATTAAATGTTCAATTAATGCGAGCCAGTGACATTTTGTTAAAAGATATAGATCAACTTCTTGCAGTATTAAAAAAACGTGCTCTCGAACATAAAGAAACAATTACTATTGGACGCAGTCACGGTATTCATGCAGAGCCTATAACATTTGGAGTCAAATTTGCTCTTGCATATGCTGAATTTTCTCGCTGTCGCCAACGTATGCTTGCAGCACGCGAAGAAATTGCTACTTGTGCTATCTCAGGAGCTGTTGGTACTTTTGCTAATATTGATCCACGCGTTGAAGAACATGTAGCAAAGGCATTGGGTATGCGTACTGAGGCGGTTTCTACTCAAATTATACCCCGCGACCGCCATGCAATGTTTTTTGCAACACTTGGTGTTATTGCATCATCCATTGAAAGGCTAGCTATAGAAATACGCCACCTGCAACGAACAGAAATCCTTGAAGCAGAAGAGTATTTTTCACCTGGGCAAAAAGGTTCATCAGCTATGCCTCACAAACGGAATCCAGTTTTAACAGAAAATTTAACCGGGTTAGCGCGTATAGTACGTGCATTTGTAATGCCTGCTATGGAAAATGTTGCACTTTGGCACGAACGGGATATTTCTCATTCATCTGTTGAGCGTTATATTGGCCCTGATGCCACCATCACACTTGATTTTGCTCTTGCTCGACTGACATCCGTGATTGAAAATTTAATTGTCTATCCGGAGAATATGCAAAAAAATCTCAACAAATTCCGTGGCCTTGTTCATTCACAGCGTGTGCTTTTAGCACTTACACAAGCCGGTATTAGCCGCGAAGATTCCTATCGAATCGTACAACGAAACGCAATGAAGGTTTGGGAACAAGGAAAAGACTTTTTAGAAGAATTGCTAAAAGATGAAGATGTTGCAAAAGCCTTAAGTGAAGAAAAACTTCGCGAAAAATTTGATCTTGCATACCATACTAAACATATTAATACGATTTTTAAGCGTGTTTTTGGATCATAACAAAGTTTTATATAAAAAAACAAACTGTTTTTCTCCTTTTGGCTAAAGTCAGAATATACTTCAACTAAAAAGAAATTCATGAAAGTAAATCAACTCGATATTTTGATTGTTCCTGGTTATAAAGGATCTTGTTCTAACCATTGGCAAACACGCTGGGAACAAAAATTATCTACCGCTCGGCGTGTTCAACAAACGGATTGGTCAAAACCTGTATGTAGAGAATGGGTTAATAGAGTTGAAACAGCTATCACACAAGCTAATAAACCTGTTGTTATTATTGCACATTCATTAGGAGTTCCAACAACCATTCATGCAATTGTGCATAATGCAAAAAAAGTTTGCGGTGCTTTCTTTGTTGCTCCACCAGATGTAGCCAACCAAAAAATACGCCCAAAACATTTAATGACATTTGGCCCATACCCTCAGAAGAAGCTTCCCTTTCCTTCTGTAGTCGTCGCTAGTCAAAATGATGAGTTTTGCCAATTTTCATTAGCGCAGAAACTTGCAAATGACTGGGGTGCACTATTTGTTGACGCTGGACAGTCTGGCCATATTAATGCGGAATCCGGACATGGACCTTGGCCTGAAGGACTTATGGTTCTTGCTCATTTCCTAGCAAAACTTTGATATAAATATAGATCCTTTTCAAAAAGGCATTATTTATTATGTTGTCATACATAAGTTAGCTTTTTTCTATTCTCTAAATAATAAAAATTGTGTAGGTATTACAGCAATCATTGAGAATTACCCTTAATTAGGGTAGTATCTTTTTTATAAATAATACTGAGACCTCTAACGAATAGATAATTATGATGAGTCGTCGTCGTCGCATTTATGAAGGTAAGGCCAAAATTTTATATGAAGGGCCTGAACCAGGTACCTATATTCAATTTTTTAAAGATGATGCAACCGCGTTTAATGCAAAAAAACATGAAGTCATTGATGGTAAAGGTGTCTTAAATAATCGTATCTCAGAACATATCTTTACCCAACTTGGTCGTTTAAATATTCCAACACATTTTATTAAACGCATAAATATGCGTGAACAGCTTATTAAAGCGGTTGAAATTATTCCATTAGAAGTTGTCATTCGTAATGTTGCCGCAGGCTCCCTTTCTAAGCGCTTGGGATTAGAGGAAGGAACTGTTCTTCCACAATCCATTATCGAGTTTTATTATAAAAATGATTCTCTTGATGATCCAATGGTAACAGAAGAACATATCACTGCTTTTGGATGGGCTGCTCCACAGGAAGTAGAAGACATTATGCAGCTTTCGATTCGTATCAATGATTTTCTCTCTGGGCTTTTTGCAGGTGTTGGTATTCAATTAATTGATTTTAAAATGGAATTTGGTCGTTTATGGGAAAATGAAACAATGCGTATTGTTCTTGCTGATGAGATTTCTCCTGATTCGGCTCGTTTATGGGATATGCAAACACAAGAAAAAATGGACAAAGACCGTTTTCGTCGTGATCTGGGGGGGCTTATTAATGCCTATCAAGATGTTGCAAGACGTCTTGGAATCATGAATGAAAATGATCCCCCACGGCCAAATGGTCCAGTTTTAGTAAAATAAAAACAAAGTAATATTGTTTTGTATTGTTTAATACAAATCCTTAAAAGATATTTTTTGATAATGGAAAGTAAAAATGAAAGCACGTATCATCGTTACTTTAAAAAGCAGTGTCCTTGATCCTCAAGGAAAAGCGATTGCCAGTGCTTTAAACAGCTTAAATTTTGAGAATGTCCAGTCTGTTCGCCAAGGGAAAGTCTTTGATATTATTCTTGATGATATGTCTTCTGAAATAGCAAAGCAAAAACTTGAAGAAATGTGTGAGCAATTACTCACAAATACTGTCGTCGAAGATTATGCTATAGAATTTCTTTAAGCGGATTAATAAATGAAAACTGCTATCATTCAATTACCTGGATTAAATCGCGATCGGGATATGATTGCTGCATTATACCACATAACAGGTGTTGAACCCCTGAAAATTTGGCAAACGGAAGCAACAATCCCAGATGTAGATATGATTGTTATTCCCGGAGGTTTTTCCTATGGCGACTATTTAAGATGTGGCGCAATTGGCGCACGTACGCCA
The DNA here is from genome assembly GCF_000015445.1 of Bartonella bacilliformis KC583. Taxonomy (NCBI): domain Bacteria; kingdom Pseudomonadati; phylum Pseudomonadota; class Alphaproteobacteria; order Hyphomicrobiales; family Bartonellaceae; genus Bartonella; species Bartonella bacilliformis. The sequence continues at coordinate 881,839 of NC_008783.1, forward strand.
GTTTTGCAAGCTGTTCGTGAAAAAGCACAAAAAGGTGTCACGGTTATAGGAATTTGCAATGGTTTTCAAATTTTACTGGAAGCTAAATTACTACCCGGCACTTTAATGCGCAATACTTCTTTAAAATTTGTTTGCCGTGAAGTAAAACTCGAAGTAGTAAACGCAGATACAATATTTTCTCGAGGTTATTCTAAAGGAAAAATCATTCGTTGCCCTGTGGCTCATCACGATGGAAATTATTTTGCTGATAGTGATACCTTAAAAAAAATGGAAGATAATAAACAAATTGTCTTTCGCTATGCAGAAAATACAAACCCTAACGGTTCAATTAACAATATTGCTGGCATTGTTAATGAGGCTGGTAATGTCCTTGGTATGATGCCTCATCCTGAAAATTTCATTGAACCTTCACATGGTTGTATTGATGGCCGTTTACTCTTTGAAAGTGCTTTAAAATTAGTAAGCTGATTATTATAAGAGAAGCTTGGTAGATTTTTTCTATAATAATTTTTAACCATAACAAAAAATTCTAACCCTTGCATCCTATAAGGTAACCAACTAAAGTTTTAATTATAGAACCTTAATGGCTTTATCATCTCTGTTAATGAAATCTCCAATGAGAGAAACTGCTAATGACAAGCAAAATAAATGCTTAAAATTTTGATTAATTTGACGGAATAAAATACTCATGAGCGTTCGCAATAATAGTGCAATTACACCAGAACTCATTGCACATCATGGTCTCAAAATCGATGAATATCAGCGCATTTTAGAATTAATCGGCAGAGAACCAACATTTACTGAACTTGGAATTTTTTCTGCAATGTGGAATGAACATTGTTCTTATAAATCATCCAAAAAATGGCTCAAAACTTTACCAACAAAAGGAAAATGTGTCATTCAAGGCCCTGGTGAAAATGCTGGTGTTGTTGATATTGGCAATGGTCAGTGCGTGGTTTTTAAAATGGAAAGCCATAATCACCCCTCTTATATTGAGCCTTATCAGGGTGCAGCAACAGGTATTGGTGGCATTCTACGAGATATTTTTACAATGGGTGCTCGCCCCGTTGCGGCCATAAATGCATTACGATTTGGATCTCCTGATCACCCTCGAACACGCCATCTTGTTTCGGGCGTTGTTTCTGGAATCGGTGGTTATAGCAATGCTTTTGGTGTTCCAACTGTTGGAGGAGAAGTTAATTTTGACAAACGCTATAATGGCAACATCCTCGTTAATGCTTTTGCAGCTGGTATTGCAAAAATAGATTCTATTTTTTACTCAAAAGCACAAGGAGTAGGACTTCCTGTTGTTTATCTTGGAGCTAAAACAGGACGTGATGGTGTTGGTGGCGCCACAATGGCTTCTGCTGAATTTGATGATGCAATTGATGAAAAGCGCCCTACTGTTCAAGTAGGTGATCCCTTCACTGAAAAATGTCTTCTTGAAGCGTGTTTAGAATTAATGGCACTAAAGGCTGTTATTGCTATTCAAGATATGGGTGCTGCAGGACTAACATCCTCTTCAGTTGAAATGGGTGCAAAAGGAAACCTAGGAATAGAGCTTAACCTTGATAAGATACCTGTTCGTGAAGAAAACATGACAGCTTATGAAATTATGCTTTCTGAAAGTCAAGAACGAATGCTCATGGTACTTAAACCAGAGATGGAAAAACAAGCTGCTGCAATTTTTCATAAGTGGGGACTTGATTTTTCTATTATTGGCAAAACAACAGATGATTTGCGTTTTCGTGTTTTGCACCAGGGAAAAGAAGTCGTTAACCTGCCAATTAAAGAACTCGGTGATGAAGCACCAGTTTATGATCGCCCTTGGATAGCTCCCTCTCCAAAGGCTATTCTTAAAGCGGAAGAAGTCAAAGAAATTGAAAATTTTGGTGATGCGCTCCTGACATTACTTAACTCTGCTGATCAAAGCTCACGGCGATGGGTTTATGAACAGTATGATACGTTTATCCAAGGAAACAGTCTTGTCCGTCCAGGAGGCGATGCAGGTGTCATTCGCGTAGACAATAATGATAAACATGCCCTTGCTTTTTCTTCTGATGTAACACCTCGCTATTGTGAAGCTGATCCTTATGAAGGAGGAAAACAGGCCGTTGCAGAATGCTGGCGTAATATTAGCGCCACAGGTGCAACACCGTTAGCGGCAACAGACAATCTCAATTTTGGTAATCCTGAAAAGCCTGAAATCATGGGACAATTAGTTTTTGCCATTAAAGGCATAGGAGAAGCATGTAAAGAACTCGACTTCCCAATTGTTTCAGGAAATGTCTCTCTTTACAATGAGACTAATGGAGAATCAATTCTTCCTACACCCACAATAGCCGGTGTTGGCATTATTGATGACTGGTTAAAGGTAGTAACAGTCGGCGGTATGCAAGACGGGGATATCATTATTTTGGTTGGCCCTTGCGGTTCACATTTGGGACAATCAATCTATGTACGTGACATTTTGAATATTGATACAGGTACTCCTCCTCATGTAGATCTACAACTCGAAAAAAAGAATGGTCAATTTGTTCGAGATGTGATTAATCGTGGCTTTATTCACGCTGCTCATGATATTTCTGATGGAGGGTTAGCTATTGCTCTTGCAGAAATGGTTATTAAATCTGGTAAAGGAATTAGAGCTAAATTAAGCAACATATCACCGCGTCATGCTGAGCTTTTTGGAGAAGATCAAGGACGCTACCTTATAGCTATTAAACCGAACGCACTCAATAGCCTTAAAGAACTTTCACAAACAAACATGATTTCTTTAACAGAACTTGGCACCGTTGAAGGCGACGCGCTTGACATAAAAGATACATTATCACTTTCAGTATCTCAACTTACACAAGCTTATGAAAGCTGGTTTCCAAAATTTATGGGAAATAGTACATAATGATTAACTTCCATTTTCTGCATACAACTTTTACAAAAATCATAAATAATATAGAGGAAAATAACCATGGCAATGAGTATCCATGAAATAGAAACCCTCATTCGTGAAGGAATTCCCGATGCCAAAGTGACAATTCATGATCTTGCTGGGGATGGTGAACATTATGCTGCAGAGGTTATTTCAGAGAGCTTTCGAGGCAAAAATAGAGTTCAACAACATAAAATGGTCTATGATTCTCTTAAAGGGAACATGGGCAGTATGTTACATGCTTTAGCGCTGCAAACACATATTCCTTCGTAATCTAAAACTTTCTCCTTGCATTTATTCCATCAGTACGATTAGAATGATAGTTGATACAAGTTTATATTCTCAAAAATCAAGATATTAAGAAAATAAAAATGATTCCTACTCACGATTTTATTGACAATGAAATTAAAACAAATGATGTCATTTTGTTCATGAAAGGAACACCGAGCTCTCCACAGTGTGGATTTTCTGGGCAAGTTGTTCAGATTCTTGATTATTTGGGATTAGATTACAAAGGAATTGATGTTTTAGCCTCTTGTGAATTACGTCAAGAAATAAAAAATTATTCAAATTGGCCAACAATCCCACAGCTCTACATTAAAGGTGAATTTATTGGTGGCTGTGATATTGTTAAAGAAATGTTTCAGTGCAATGAATTACAAAATTTGCTAAAAGAAAAAAACATTCCCTTTAGTGCGTCATAATCTCTCTGATTTTGTTAGCCTCTTATTCTTATAGAGAGAGTTGTTCGGTCGCAATTTTTTATCAAGGATAAATATGTCACATTGTGTCGACGAACACATGCATATAGATGCAATCAAATCAAAAATTGGATATAAAGAATTTATTATTGTCATTGCAGCACTTATGGCAATCAATTCCATAGCCATTGATATTATGCTGCCGGCTATGCCGGATATTTTACAAAGCTTACATGCTACAAATGAAAATGATCAGCATTATATCATTTCGTGTTACCTTATTAGCTATAGTGCTACCCAAATACTCTTTGGACCAATAAGTGATCGTTACGGTCGACGTAATCTCGTCCTTATTGGTCTTGCTTTTTATTCATTTACAGCGATTGGTTGTGTATTTGTATCAAGTTTACCTATGTTATTAATTCTGCGTATCTTGCAAGGTATTGGAGGAGCAATGATACGTGTGCTTACAACTGCTATTATACGCGACCTCTACAGCGGAAAAAAAATGGCAGAAGTGATGTCGATAACCATGATGATTTTTCTTATTGCAGCAATGGTTGGACCTGCAATAGGACAAATAATTTTGTTATTTGGATACTGGAAATTTATTTTTATATTTATGGGAATCTTCGGCTTTGGAATGATGATTTGGATTCAACTGCGCTTGCCTGAAACGTTACATACACGGAGCCCTCTTTCTTATTTCTCTGTAAAAAATAACTTACGGTATGTCATTACTAATCGCACTACGCTGTGTTATACGCTTGCTACTTCTATTATTTTAGGCTGTGTCTTTATATCCGTAAATACATCACAACAAATATATGAAGGAATCTATAATTTAGGATTTTGGTTTCCTGTTGCTTTTGCTGTCGGTGCTGCATTTCAAGCTGTATCATCTTTTTTTAATTCTCAACTTGTTCAATATCTTGGAATGCGGCGTATTGCCCATAGTATGCTCGTGCTATTTTGCGTTACTTCATTTATTTGGTTTATTGCATCAATCCTAACAGGTGGTGTTGTCCCTTTTCCTTTTTATATGATATTATACTGCACACTGATGTTTGCATGTGGTGGGATTTTAGCTAATTTCAACACGCTTGCTCTCGAACCTTTGGGGGAAATTGCCGGAACTGCATCTTCTGTAACTGGTTTTTTTCAAACATCCATTGGTACAAGTCTTGGTTTTTTGATTGCACAACGTTTTAATGAAACAACAATCATCAATTCGGCAGGATTTTTCTTTCTTAGTCTCAGTGCTATTCTTCTTATTCTATGGACTGAAAAAGAGCGTTTTTGTATGAAAGAAATATCTGAGGAAACATAACTATACCATAAACAAAAATTCATAGCCTTTTAATTGTATTAATACCTTACTTTAAAAAACATCCATTTTTGCGTTTTTTTATCAGCTAAAATAGGTATACTTACTATATTAGTTAGTAAATTTTCCGGACTTTGGAAATCCTCTTGGAAGCAAGCGGCCTGCTCCAGCGCGCGTCCCCATCCATTCAATAAGCTCATCAGCTTGACGATTAAAGCTGCGTTCAGCTGTATCTTGCCAACTTAACCCTTCTGACAAATTAAAGGTTTTTGCATCAACAACAACACCATCTTTGTAACGCTGTAAACGAACACCTTTACCACGGCTTATTTCTGGTATTTGTTCAATAGGAAAAATGAGCATCTTACGATTTTCTCCAATCACTGCAATGTGATCTCCCTTAACCGGAATACAAAGTTTCACCTTATCAGGAGATTTTACATTCATAATTTGCTTTCCCTTTCGGGTATTAGCAATGACTTCCGTTTCAGAAATAATGAAGCCATTTCCATAAGATGAAACCAAAAGCAATTTTCCCTGCGCATTATGTACAAAAGCTGTCAAAATATCATGCTCATTATCCATATCTACTAAAATACGAATTGGCTCACCATGTCCTCGTCCTCCAGGCAAGGTATTTGCACCAATAGTAAAAAACTTTCCACCAGTGCTCACCACCACAATTTTATCTGTGGTGAATGCTGGAAATGCTAATTTTAAGCAATCCCCCTCTTTAAAGGAAAGGGCTTTGTAATCATTTAAGTGACCTTTTAAAGCGCGCATCCAACCTTTTTCAGAAATAACAATAGTTACCGGTTCCTTTTCGATCATTGCCTGGTAAATATCATCAACATCACGCTTTGGTGAATCTTCAAATGTTGTACGTCTTTTTCCTAATGAAGTTTCAGGAGCAAATTTTTTACGAACTTTTTTGATTTCTTCCGAAATCATTTGCCATTGTTTTACATTAGATCCCAATAATGCCTGCAATTTTTCTTCTTCAGCTTTAAGATTTTCAAATTCCTTACGAATTTCAAATTCTTCAAGCTTACGTAAAGAACGCAACCGCATATTAAGAATAGCTTCAGCTTGATTTTCTGTTAATTGAAAATGCGTAAGCAGTTCCTTTTTCGGTTCATCTTCTTCCCGAATAATCTGAATAACTTTATCAAGATTTAAGTAAGCGATAAGGTATCCATGAAGAATTTCTAACCGGCTGTTAATTTGCCCAAGTCTATGATTTGAACGACGAATGAGAACTTCTTGACGATGTTCTAGCCATTGCTGCAAACTTTCACGCAAAGAGAGAACATTAGGAGTTTTTCCTAAAGTTAACACATTGAGATTGAGAGGAAACCTCACTTCAAAATCAGTCAGCTTAAAGAGTGACTCCATTAAAAGTTCAGGATCAACAGTGCGATTTTTAGGAGTCAGAACAATTCGGACATCTTCTGCCGATTCATCCTGAATATCTTCAAGCATTGGCAGACGTCGTGCAAGCAACAATTCCGCTGTTTTTTCAACAAGGCGAGACTTTTGTATTTGATAGGGTATCTCAGTAATAACAATCACATAAGAGTTACGGTTACCTGTTTCTTGATGCCAGCGTGAACGTAATCGAAATGAACCACGTCCTGTACGATAAGCTTCTTCAATGCTCTTTTTGGGCTCAACCAAAATGCCACCTGTTGGAAAATCAGGACCAAGTACAAACTGATTTAAGTCCTCATGGCTCGCATCAGAATGAGCAATCAAATGCAGCGCTGCATCGCATAATTCAGCAACATTATGCGGCGGAATAGATGTTGCCATACCAACAGCAATCCCTGAAGAACCATTGGCTAAAAGATTAGGAAAAGCTCCTGGTAAAACAATAGGCTCTTCATCTTCTTCATTATAAGTTAAACGAAAATCAATAGCATTTTCGTTGATACCCTCAAGTAACAATTCTGCTACTTCAGTCATGCGTGCTTCTGTATAACGCATAGCTGCAGCATTATCACCGTCGATATTACCGAAATTTCCTTGTCCATCAATTAATGGATAACGGACAGCAAAGTCCTGTGCCAAACGAACTAATGCATCATAAATAGAGGCATCACCATGAGGATGAAATTTCCCCATAACATCACCTACAATCCGTGCACACTTAGCATAAGATTGTGCAGGGTTAAGTTTTAATAAGCGCATGGCATGGATAATACGCCGATGCACGGGCTTTAACCCATCCCGTACATCAGGTAAAGCACGATGTGTAATGGTAGATAATGCATAAGCCAAGTAACGTTCTTGCAAAGCAGAACGTAGTTCTATCGGCTCAATATGTTCCTCATCAATTTTATCAGACATAGTATTAAGATAGAGCCTTTCACCTCAAAAAACCTGCCAGTTCTTACGTTTCTTACATTAATGATGATAAAAAAATAGAGAAATTAATTGACCTTATAAACACCAATCAAAAACAGACTTAACATTACAAAATTCCTTCAATAATAGAAGTTTAAATAATCTCTACACAAATTACATCTATATCAGCGTCATAAAAAGGTCTTACTAAGCATTGTTAACTTTAGGAAAAATTCTAATCCCTAAATCATTCAACTGTGTAGCAGAAACATCAGATGGAGCACTCATTAAAAGATCAAGTGCTTGTTGATTCATGGGGAATAAAGAAATTTCACGTAAATTTTTTACTCCCTGCAAAAGCATAACAATGCGATCAACACCAGCTGCCATACCACCATGCGGTGGAGCACCATAATGAAATGCACGATATAGACCACCAAAACGCTCTTCGACTATTTCTCTAGAAAGCCCAGCAAGATTGAAAACCTTCAACATCATTTCAGGAGAGTGATTACGAATTCCCCCTGATGCGATCTCATAACCATTACATACAAGATCATACTGAAAAGCTTTGATGGTAAGAGGATCTTGACTATCAACTGCGTTCATTCCTCCCTGTGGCATTGAAAAAGGATTATGCGCAAAATCAATCTTCTTCTCATCTTCATTCCATTCGAAAAATGGAAAATCAACAATCCACGCAAAAGAGAAACATTTAGAATCAATAAGATCTAATTCCTCTCCTATCCGCGTACGTGAAGCACCAGCAAAAGATGCAAATTTCTTCGGATCACCAGCAACAAAAAAACAAGCATCTCCCTCTTTAAGCCCAAGCTGTGTACGAATAGCTTCAGTCCTCTGCTCACCAATATTTTTAGCGATAGGACCAGCGCCTTCAAAATTTTCACCTTCTTTACGCCAAAAAATATACCCAAGACCTGGCTGTCCTTCACCTTGAGCCCATCCATTCATACGATCACAAAAAGCACGATTTCCACCTGTTTTAGCAGGAATAGCCCACACTTGTGCATTCTCATTATTCGCTAAAATTTGAGCAAAAACCTTAAAATCAGAATCATAAAAATGCTGAGAAACATCTTCTATGATAATTGGATTACGCAAATCGGGCTTATCTGAACCATATTTACGCATTGCTTCATCATATGAAATACGAGGAAAGCTCTGTGTTACAAGCTTTCCATCTGAAAATTCCTCAAAAACAGAACGTATAATAGGCTCCATTGTTGCAAGAACGTCTTCTTGCTCAACAAAACTCATTTCAATATCTAATTGGTAAAACTCTCCTGGTAAACGATCTGCTCGTGGATCTTCATCTCTAAAACACGGAGCTATTTGAAAATAGCGATCAAAACCAGACATCATTAACAATTGTTTATACTGTTGAGGAGCCTGAGGAAGTGCATAAAATTTTCCTTGATGAATACGGCTTGGAACCAAAAAATCGCGTGCCCCTTCTGGTGATGAAGCTGTCAAAAGTGGAGTTGTAAATTCTGTAAAGCCGCTGTCTTGCATATGCCGTCTTATAGAAGAAATAATTTCAGTACGACGCATTATATTTTTGTGCATAGTTACGCGACGCAAATCAAGAAAACGATACTTCAATCGAATATCTTCTGGATAATCAGGTTCACCAAAAACTGGTAAAGGAAGTTCATCAGACTTTGAAAGAATTTCAATTTCATCTGCAAAAATTTCAATTTCACCGGTTGGCAAAGTCGTATTAATTACTTCGTCAGAACGTGCACACACTTTACCATCTACACAAATAACCCATTCAGAACGCACCTTTTCCATGATTTGAAAAGCTGAAGAATCAGGATTAACAACGATTTGTGTGATTCCAAAATGATCACGTAGATCAACAAAAAGAATCCCGCCATGATCACGAACGCGATGAACCCATCCCGAAAGACGAACTTGTGTTCCTACATCGCATTTACGAAGAGCGGCGCAATTATGACTGCGATAACGGTGCATAGTTTTTGCCCTTAATTGTAAATTTGTTTCATATTGATTACAAACGCTTTTTAAATGCCATTTGTCAAGATATGACCCAAAAGCCCAAGAAAAAAAACTATAAAAGACAAATTTAATCTCTTTTGCTATGATAAAATGATGGAACTTATTACGAAGACAAAAGATCTTGAAATCGCTATTGCCACTTTGCGTAATTCTGATTTTGTAACAGTGGATACTGAATTTATCCGTGAGACAACTTTTTGGCCTCAGCTATGCCTTATCCAGCTTGCATCGCCAAATTCTACAGCACTTATTGATCCGATGGTTCCAGATATTGATCTACAGCCATTTTTTGATTTGATGATAGACAAAAACATTGTCAAAGTTTTTCATGCTGCGCGCCAAGATATCGAAATTATTTATCATCTGGGAAGAATCATTCCTTTCCCTCTATTTGATACCCAAATTGCAGGAGCAATTTGCGGATTTGGTGATTCTATCTCCTATGATCAAATTGTATATCATTGCACCGGACAGCATCTTGATAAATCATCACGCTTTACAGATTGGAGCTGTCGCCCCCTTTCTGAAAAACAAATACTCTACGCACTTGCTGATGTCACCTATCTTAGAGACGTTTATCTTTCATTGAAAAAGCAGTTAGAAGAAAGTAAACGCTTTCATTGGATGGACGGTGAGATGGCAATTCTTTCAACACCAACGACTTATGATATCCCAGAAGATGAAGCATGGAAAAAAGTGAAAGGAAGAGTTAAAAAACCCTGTGAATTTGCCATTTTACAAAAAATAGCAGCTTGGCGTGAACATGAAGCACGGAAATATAATGTTCCGCGTCGCCACATCATAAAAGACGAATGCCTTATCGAAATTGCGATCCAAAAACCGAAAGACGAGTATGCATTGAAATGTTTGCGCAATATTAACAAGAGTTGGCATCATCCATCAATGACACAGGCATTAATCAAAATTGTTCATGAAAGCTTAGAAGTCGACACCTCTACTTTACCTGCTCTTCCTAAGTATAATCCTATCGACGATAAAACAGCTGCTGCAATCGATCTCCTTAAAGTGTTATTAAAGCTCGTTGCGAATAAAAATAATATTGCACCGACAATTATTGCAACTTCCAATGATTTAGAAAAAATCGCCACGAGAACCATGACTCAAAATATTCCTACTATGAATGGTTGGCGTTATGAAATCTTTGGTAAAAAAGCTGAACAAATGCTAAAAGGAAAATTAGGATTTTATTTTAACAATGGGCAAATAACAATGAAGGATCTCGAATCTGTAGAAGAAGTTTTTACGTGAAAATGTGTTATCAACATACATAAAAACGTAAATCTATTATAGACTAGTTCTAATTTGGATTTGATTTAGCTAGAAAAGCTAGCAATATCAACGATAAAATCCATCATACTTAAATTGAAAGAAATTCTATTTCTTGTCTATAAGGGTGTTTCGGACTGATAAACTTCATCAAAATATGACCATTAATTTAGTCATGCATATTCTCTATTAATAGGTGATACTCAATTTTTACCTATGGCAGCATATCAATAATTAATTTTACTTTACACTATGCAAAACAATGAAAACTCTCTTTATTTGCAAATTGTCTTTAAAAGTAGCTTGTATTATAATGAATTTTATTACAGAGTAATGAAACATATGGTCTAAATTGTTCCTTTTTAGGCAATGCATCAGGAATTTATATACTTATGGCTGATCACAACATTCTTCATCTTCAAAATGACTGCGGCTATAAAATAATTGAAATTGGTGTGAAAGAATTTATGTGTGTAGGTGCTACACAACCATTCGATCATCCTCATATTTTTATAGACATGGGAGCAGCTGATGAAAAGATTTGCCCTTACTGTTCAACCCTTTACCGCTATAATCCTTCATTACAGCATAATCAAACTAACCCAGCAGGGTGCACATATCATGTAAATAATATGCGGTAATCTATTTCTATTTTCCCAATAGTGAAATGTCCATGCACCAATCACCAGTTATCGTTGGAGCCGGTATTGCTGGTTTAAGCTCTGCTTTGGCACTTGCTCATAAAGGAATTGCAAGTACCATTATCGAAAAACGTAATAAACTTGATAATGACGGTTCTGGTATCCAGCTTACCTCAAATGCAACACGTATTCTTGCTCACTGGGGAATTCTTAACCAACTTATCGAAATAGGTGTTCAGCCCCACTTTCTTGAATTAAAAGACGGTGTATCTTTAAAAACACACCTGCATGTTGACCTTGTTAAATTATCTAAAAAACATTGGAAGGCTCCTTATATTACGATTCATCGAGCCGATTTACAGAAAATTTTATACAATGCCGTTATTAAAAACCCTCTTATCAAACATAAACCAGGTGAGAGTATTATATCAGCTACTCAAACTGCAACAAATAGCATTAATATAGAAACAATAAAAACCGAAGGATCAAGCAAAGCACAACAACACCAATTTTATTCAACGCCACTTCTTATTGGATGCGATGGTGTTTGGTCAAAGTTACGACAATTGGCACCTTTTCATGAAGAAGCGGATTTTAGTAATTTCATTGCCTGGCGTGTCACAACACTCTCTGAAAATCTTCCAAAAAGCTTCCGTTCTTTATTACAGGATATAGAAACAATTACTGCCTGGATAGGACCTAAAAACCATCTTGTTATTTATCCTATTCAATCAACAAAAATTTTTAATTTTGTAGCGATTACTCATGGAGAAAATCTAAAAAAACAATGGAAACAGAAAGGACAAAAAGATAAACTCAAATCTCTCTTTAATGGCTGGAATCCTAAAATTCTTCAAATTTTTGACTCTATTGATGAGTGGAGCTGTTGGCCACTATTTCAAATGAAACATGATCGCTTTTTAGGCTTAAAGAATCAAGTATTTGTTGGAGATTGTGCACACGCAGCTCTTCCTTTTGCAGCACAAGGCGCTGCTATGGCGATAGAAGATGCTGCCACATTAGCAGAATTGCTCTCTTACAATAATCTTTCATTTATTGAAGCTGCTTCACTCTACGAAACAATACGCAAACCCCGCATCACAGCCGTCAAAAAACGTGGAGACTTTAATAGACTGATGTATCATGCAACGGGGCCCTTAGCCATCGCACGTAACTTCATCATGAAAATCCGCACATCTGAGAGTATCATGTCTAATCTTGATTGGCTTTACAATCATGACGCAATGAATGTAACAAACAACCCTGCAGTAAAAAACTTATCCGATACGAACTACAAATGACTTTGATTTAACGGTTATTCCTATCAATAAACATAAGAAAACATTTGCACCATTTTTCTGTTAGTTCAACTCTACATCAAGAACACCGTGAAGCGTTTTTATAGCACGCGCTACATTTAAGCTCACCTTATATCGCTTAGGAAGTAAGACTTCTACTTCTCGTGATCCATTTTCTTGAATCAAAACAATTCCTACTTCTCCATTACCACCGGAATTTAAATTTTGTTCAATTTGTGAAAGTATATCGACTGTGTTTATAAAAAGGCGCATCATTTTATGATGTTGTACCGCTTCTTCTTCTAAGGATTGAGCTGTCTCAAGACGTAAACTAATTCCTTCGGAACGGTTCTCTGCACTCACTGTAATGATAAAAGATTTTCCAGGTTCTAGCATTTCTTCATAGGCAACAAGCCCCTCAGAAAACATAACCGTTTCATACTGCCCACTTGTATCAGAAAACTGGATAATCCCTATTTTTTTACCAGATTTTGTTTTACGAATTTGTTTTGTCACAACAGTTCCAGCAAGACGAGCAGCTGTTGCTCCACCTTTAACTGCATTAGAAAAATTATTCCAAGTCTGAACGCGTTTTTTAGCAAGAATAGTTTGGTATTCATCCAATGGATGAGCAGAAAAATAAAAACCTATAACCTGAAATTCATGATGAAGTTTTTCTGCTAAAGACCAAGGAGTTGCCTGTGATAAAATAAAAGGCTCTTTTGGCCCATCCACCATCCCGAATATATCAGTCTGCCCACTAGAATTGTTATCAAAAATGCGAATAGCACGCGCATTGAGAGTTTCAAGGCTTGCTAATAAAACCTCACGGGCAATACCAAAACAATCAAAGGCACCAGCATAAATCAAACTTTCCATCGCACGCTTATTAATAACACGAGGATCAATACGCCCACAAAAATCTTCTAAATCCTTAAAAGGTTTATTCCCACGGCAAGCAACAATGTGATCGACCACTGAATCTCCTACCCCTTTAATAGCGGAAAGAGAATAATATATGCAATTTTCTCCAATTTCAAAAATGCGATGCGATGTTTGCACACAAGGTGCAATAACTTGAATTTCTAGTCTTAATGCTTCACGCCGAAAATCATTTAATTTATCGGCATTCATCATATCATATGTCATAGAGGCAGCCAAAAACTCAACCGGATAATGTGCTTTCATATAAGCTGTTTGATATGAGACGATTGCGTAAGCAGCAGCATGCGATTTATTAAAACCATAATCTGCAAATTTCGCTAAAAGATCAAAGATCATGTCAGCTTGATCCTTATCAATACCACGATCAACAGCTCCACTCACAAAGCGCGTACGCTGTTTTTGCATTTCTTTATGGATCTTTTTCCCCATAGCTCGGCGTAATAAATCTGCTTCCCCAAGTGAATAACCAGAAAGCTCTTGAGCAATTTGCATAACTTGTTCTTGATAAACAATAACGCCTTGTGTTTCTTTAACTAAATGATCTATTTTAGGATGAATAGAAGTGATTTTTTCTTGCCCGTGTTTACGTGCATTATATGTTGGAATATTCTCCATCGGACCAGGGCGATAAAGCGCTACAAGCGCAATAATATCTTCAATACAATCTGGTTTCATCCCAATAAGCGCTTTACGCATACCAGGACTTTCAACTTGAAATACTCCCACTGTATTACCACGTGCTAACATGGCATAAGTCTCTTCATCATTAAGAGAAATACACGATAAATCTATTTTTACACCCTTCCGTGCAACAAAATCTACAGCCATTTTTAGAACAGTAAGGGTTTTTAAACCAAGAAAATCAAATTTCACTAACCCAGCTTGTTCAACATATTTCATGTTAAATTGGGTAACTGGCATATCTGAGCGCGGATCACGATACATCGGTACCAATTCTGATAAAGGTCGATCACCAATAACGATTCCTGCAGCATGAGTTGATGCGTGACGATAAAGTCCTTCAAGCTGCAAAGCTATATCCAACATACGCCCAATAACAGGCTCTTTTTTTGCTTCTTCTGCAAATTTTGGTTCATCTTTAATAGCCTGTGCTAATTCAATATTATTTCCAGGTGTAGCAGAAACTAACTTTGTAAGATAATCGACCTGACGATAAGGCACTTCCAAAACACGACCAACATCACGTAACACTGCACGTGCCTGTAATTTACCAAATGTAATGATCTGAGCTACTTGATCGCAACCATATTTTTTCTGAACATAATGAATAACCTCTTCACGTCGATCTTGGCAAAAATCAATATCAAAATCCGGCATAGAAATACGATCTGGATTGAGAAAACGTTCAAATAACAGAGAAAAGCGCAACGGATCAACATCCGTAATAGTGAGTGCATAAGCAACGAGTGAACCAGCACCAGAACCGCGACCAGGACCAACAGGAATACCATGAAGTTTTGCCCATTTTATGAAGTCAGAAACAATAAGAAAATAACCAGAAAACTGCATACGTGTAATAACTGCAATCTCATAATCAAGCCGCTGCTCATAATCTGCAAGTGTATAGCCTTCAGCTAAACCAATTGTTTCAAGGCGGATTTTCAAACCATCTTTTGCCTGATTTATCAATTCTTTATCTTCTTCTAGCGCAGCATTTGAATCTACAGATCGCTCTGTAAAACGAGGCAAAATTGGACTTCGCATTGGTGTAAAAGCATGACAACGTAACGCAATTTCAACGCTATTTTCTAAAGCTTCTGGAAGATCAGAAAATAACGTAACCATTTCATCTTGTGATTTTAAATAATGATCCGGTGTTACACGTTTGCGATTCGGATTAGAAACAACTTGTCCTTCCGCAACTGCCATCAGTGCATCGTGAGCTTCATATCCTTTTTTATTAAGAAAAAAAGCTTCATTCGTTGCAACAAGAGGAATCTGATGCACGTAAGCCAAATCAATAAGCTCAGCTTCAACTTTTCGATCGTAAGAACCATGACGTTGTAATTCAATATAAAGACGATCACCAAAAATCCTCTTCAAATCCATTAAGCGCTCAATGGCCCACTCTTTCTTATCTTCTGCTAAAGCCAAATTAATGGGACCACCTGAGCCACCAGTCAAAGCAATAATGCCTTCACTTTGTGATAATAGCCAATCAGCTTTAATATGAGGGAAATTAGTGTTATGCTCATCAAGATAAGCGCGGCTCACAAGACGAACCAAACAAGCATAACCTGTTTTGCTGGCAGCAAATAGCACGACAGAAGGAAAATCCGAAGGATAGTGATATTTAGCTAAACGTGAATGATCATCTTTATCACCAAAATCAATAGCAATCTGACATCCGATAATAGGTTGGATACCCTCAGCAAAACAATATTGTGAAAACTCTAATGCACCAAACAAATTATTCGTATCCGTAATAGCTATTGCTGGTGCATTATCAGAAACCGCGTGCTGAACAATCTGTGGGATTTTTATAGCTCCTTCAAGTAGTGAATAAGCTGAATGTACTCTCAGATGAATAAAACGAGGAAGAGTATCTTTCTTATTTAGTGCGATTCCTTTTTCTTCTAGCACTCTCACAATTTCCCATCACCAAATAAATGCCAAATTATAACTCTCATCTATTCCATAACCAGAGGGAGTTTAATTATTTATACCAATCTATGTTTAAAATTACCGCATATTCGACAGATATTCCAGTTCTATTCATATTAAGGTACCATCCAAGAGTAAGCCTTACAGACAAATTCATAGAAATATCACACTGATATTCTGGATAGTTTTTTTGTGCCCTATGTTTTCTGGAAATATTATACCGTTTTATATTTAATAGTCTGATATAATTTATTTTTTAAGATTATAGATAGTTAATTCCTATTTCATTATTTCTAGTGTTTGAATTAAAGATCAAATCTCGTTTGATATAAATATCTCAAAAATTGTGCTAATTTCTCTTACAGAACAATCTTTATAAAACAAAAACACCAGCCTACCTTACTAAAATGACTGTATTTACTTCTTCCTCTCTAAATCTTTATAATATCGCGCTTCAATTAATTTGAACGCAATATTTTCAACTTTAGATATCTTCATTAATCAAATTTTATAAACTATATTCTTTTAACTTTCAGAACAAAGCATATACCAGTTATATAAATCGGCTAAGGTTTAACATGTCTGACAAATTTTATGGATAGCTCTTTAATCCTAATTGTAGCTCTTAGTGAGAATAGGATCACTAACATAAGAAAATGTGTCAACTATTACATAATCAGTGCTCTGCTGTTGATTTATTGATATCTAAGTATGTTTGTCACGAAAGCAAACAATATAAATCATCATAAAATTTAATAAGCACACTATAAACTGTTCTTTGAGGAAGGTCTAAAGCATAACTTTCTAATTAACTTACCAGCATCATAGTGGGAGGGAGGTCACAAAGGAAACAAAAAAATGAAACTGAAACCGTTTTTATTTTTCTTTAGCCTGTTAATGACTATTCATACCTCTTCTGCAGCTCCTGTGCCACAAAAAAAACCTGACGATCCTCATGATAAATCTATTCACGTTAAGGTCCATACAGGAGGAGAATATTGCTATGCCCCAGCATTTGTGAATGGGGAAAGTTATGTTTACATCACCTATTGCTCTTCTGCCAGCGTTAAATTTGCTCGATATGACCTCTTTAAAAGAGTCGCTTGGAATGTCAATAATGTTTGGTTATGCATGACTGCTCCTAGCTCCGTTACAGGGATTGGTGGACAATCTACAGAGGATTGGGATTATCTCCTATTAAGACCTTGTGTGATCAATGATCCCAACCAACAATGGATCATTGAAGGCAATGCATTTTATACAGCTGATAAAAAATTTCGCGTTAAAGACTATAAATGGTACGCTTACATCTCAAAAAACAAAAATGATTACTATGATCATACCCTGAGTATGATGGATTCATGGGCAAAGATTATTGCTACTCCGGTCAATAGTAATATCAAAACTTTCATCGGATGGAAATTTGTAAGCGGCTCTAGCTTCTCTACCTACTATATTACAGACTATGGATCTAGATCAGATGTTTTTGATCTATATTACAATCCAGACAATGGCCATATTTTCAGATATTTTCCTTCCACGGGAGTACTATCTTGCATGACTTCCCAACAATCCACTTCAGATAATTGGAATTGGGTAGGATGGAAATTTTGTGATGATACTGTTTCTCAAACCAAAGACATTGGTTTCTGGGATATTTCTCAATTATACGGACGCGAAGGGCCACTCCTAGATCATCAGGGTAATTTTTTACGCGTTACCCAATATGGTATTAGTTGGGGGTCTCCTTACACAGTTAAACCTGATTACCTGAAACAAGATACTCAAAATTCTCCTAAATCTGAGTTTCTTTTTGCTTATGATTTTGATCGTTGGGGTCGCTATGTCAATGGAAATTTAGGGGATACACTTGTCTATTGCCCTGCTCCGGGAAAAAAGGAAAATGTCGTACAGACTTCTACTTCAAAGACACGAAGTAAACGGTCTTTACCTCCTGATTTTACTCTCACTGATGCATGGATACAAAGACTATATGACATTGCTAGAAGTTCTACTGTTGCAGGTCAAGAACATATTGCTTTTTGTGGCCCTTGTATGCTGCATACTCTGCAAATGCTTGCTGAATTGCAGGAAGATAATATAGGTGGACCTCGTCAAAGTGGAGGATACTTCTTTGATACGCATCCAGATAGGGATCCATTTATCTCCTTTCGTCAAAGATTTCCTGAACTTGCAGAAAGACTGCAAACTACAGAAAATTACGTTAATTTACCTTGGCATGTAGGTGAAGATAGTTATACACGAACGAGCAGAGTAACTCGCTCAGCCGCATTAATGTTGTTACCTCAGTATAATTGGCGGCCTTCAACTATGGCAAGAACACGAGAAGAAATGAGACGCATGCTCCTAAATCTTTGGAACGCTCCTAGTGGCACGCTCTGGTACATTTCAATTATCACTTCTGATAGAGATAGTTCAAACATAATAGGTCATGCTCAACCCATTTTAAGTACAAACCAAGGGCTTGTATTAATCCCTACAAACATATCTGACTTTTCTCTCGAAGATTTTAGAAGTGATATTGCTCCAATAACAACTCCAACAAGATTAATGTATTATCTTTCAAATAGAGGCACTCTAAGACTTCTTTCACTCGTAACTTATCAAATGGCTCGGACAGATGAAGTTTCTTTGAATCTTTACATATCTCAAGGAAATTGCACTGGAGAAGGAGAAAATAGAAGAGGCAATAGGCAATTGCCAAGAACTTCTCTTCTTAATCAGTGTGATAGTGGCAGATGTGCGATTCAATGAAAATTAGAGGTTGCTGAAACAATGAAAAATTTTGTAAATCTAAAAACACCATGCTATTCTTAATTTTAATATTTTGATTTTATTGATGTTTTTTTAAATAGAGACAAAAGTGCATCACATTTAAGTTTATTAATAATCACATGGTATGCATTGATTTAGTGCATACCATTAAAGCTTCTTAAAAGAAAACTTCACCATAATCATATGCAATAATAATCATCGCTACCCTTCTCATCCCATTGATATTATCTTTCTAAACGAAAGCACTAACTTCAATGTGAAATCACAAAATTTTTCAACATAGAGCTCTGCTTTGTAGTTAAGAGAGAAATATTAGATATTATTAACCACCAGGAACGCGTGTAAATTAAAGTTTTTAGTTTACAACCTTTACAATTTTAAGCTACCTTCTTCACTGATTTGCGAAAACGAAAAGACTTAGCACGTTTTGCAGTCGCTTTTGCTTTTTCATGTTTTTCACTTTTATTAGATGAAGACTCTCTTGTATGTAACTTTACAGCCCTATCTGAGCGATTAGAAGTCTGCTTATAACTTTTAGATTTTTTAAAACGCCGTTCTTTACTATTCTCTTTCTCATCACTTTCTAGCGTAAATGGCTTTTCTGGATATGTTTCATATTGTAAAGGAACATTTTCACGCGTTAACTTCATACGAATTATGCGCTCTACAGCACGTAAACGTGACTCCTCTGACTCTTCATCAAAAAGCGTAATAGCATCACCAGAAGCACCATTGCGCCCTGTACGGCCAATACGATGCACATAACTTTCAGCATCCTCTGGTAAATCATAATTAATAACGTGGCTGACACCTGGTATATCAATACCACGAGCTGCAATATCGGTTGCAACGAGAACCTTCACGGATCCTTCGCGAAAAGCTTTCAATGCAGATTGCCGAGCATTTTGTGATTTATTGCCATGAATCGTTGCAACAGCATGTCCCATATTTTTTAAATAACGTGTAATAGCATCAGCACCATGTTTGGTTCGTATAAAAACAATAACGGAAATCAAATCTGGATTGACCAAAAGCCTATTTAAAATATTTCTTTTTTCATTTTTAGGGACACAATATAGTTTTTGGGTAATTTCTACAGCGGTAGTTCCCTGAGGA
Source organism: Bartonella bacilliformis KC583 (assembly GCF_000015445.1). Taxonomy (NCBI): domain Bacteria; kingdom Pseudomonadati; phylum Pseudomonadota; class Alphaproteobacteria; order Hyphomicrobiales; family Bartonellaceae; genus Bartonella; species Bartonella bacilliformis. The sequence goes on from NC_008783.1 coordinate 901,893, forward strand.
ACGACCTCTATTTTCACTGGTTCATTAAGCAAACCATTGGCAAGTTCTTTAATTTCCTTTGGCATTGTTGCAGAAAAAAGTGCTGTTTGGTGCTCTTTACATAAAAGTTTGGCGATACGCCGTACATCGTTAATAAAGCCCATATCCAACATACGATCAGCTTCATCTAACACCAAAAAACGAGACCGAGAAAGATCAACAAATTTTTCGCGAACAAGGTCCATTAAACGCCCTGGTGTTGCAATCACAACATCCACACCAGCTCCCATACGTTTAATTTGTTTAAAACGCGACACTCCACCCACAATTAAACATGTTGAAAGATGAGCGCCTTTCACAACAGCACTTATCATTTCTTCAATCTGAACAGCAAGCTCACGAGTAGGAACCAAAATCAAAGCACGTGCAGTCTTAGGAGAGCGCTTATCACCAAAAGTCAAAATCTGACTTAAGATAGGGAGACCAAATGCCAATGTTTTTCCAGAACCGGTCTGCGCAATACCTAAAATATCACGCCCTTTCAACATAACTGGAATAGCCTGTTCTTGGATAGGCTTAGGCTCACTGATTCCAGCATTCAATAAATTTTTAATTAAAAGAGTCGACAAACCCAATTTTGTAAAAACATTTTCTCTATCTACGTTCAAAATAAAATCTTTCTTTAGCTTAATCTCCATAAACGGATCACAAGCCAAATTACACTATTCAAGAATCTAAGCAATAGAGATTATTATCTTTAATTTTGAAAATGAATGCTTGAAATAAGAACAAAAAATTTGCGCCAATCCCGTAAAATATTAATCATTAAAAAAAAGGAATACTTTTGTATTTATTTTTTTATTATGGTTTCCTTTGGCAAATTTATTCCATCTAAAGTAGGATAAATTTCAAGAAATACTGGATTTTGTACTGTTTTTTGTCCTCCATAGATTAAATACCATTTGCTATCATCAAAAATTGCTAATGTTTTATATTGCAGGATACGATCTTTTGTCTCAAGCGTAGTTGGAATCAGGGCATAAAAAGTGCTATTCTTAGTTTGCAAGTAATCTATTTTAGTTTCATCCAAATGGTAGGCGCCAGCAGCAATATTCTCAAATTGATCACGCAATTTTTCAAGTAAACTATTATATAAACTAACCTCTGCCATACCTAATCGACGTGCTACTTCTTTATAGAGCCGGTCAGGCGTATGAGCAGCAATAACTGCAAAATTTTTATCTCTTACAGCATTATTGATATCAGCAACTAAATTTGAAAGCTCAGTTTTTTGCAATATTGTTGGCTCATTTGCAAAACTTTGTTTGCTAGCACTTAGCAAAAACAATGCTCCCCAAATGAAGTACATAACAGACCTGAGCCTTATATGTTTTATTTTCACAAAAATATTACACAAATCCACCACAGATTTTACGATACATTTGATAAATTTATTCATAGCACCACTCATTATTCTAGTTTTTTGATATCGTGTAAATTTTTAACTGTAAGACAAGCATTATCAGTCAAAATTTATTAAAAGATGAAAATTTTTCTTTTGTTTTAATTCTTGATTCAATAAATAATATAGCTTATGAAGAGCGCATCGTCGCGGACGTGATGAAATTGGTAAACATAGCAGACTTAAAATCTGCCGGTCAAAGACCTTGCGGGTTCAAGTCCCGCCGCCCGCACCATTTTTATTCCCTAAAAAATGATTTAAAATAAGTTTCTAGTATTGTTAATTTTGTAATTTCAGATCAATTTTGTATGGAGTTCAAAAGCAAAAACAAGATCAATAAATTAGATATAACAAAAAAACTTTCTCAAAAGGTAATAGTCAATTTATCTTTTTAATTTTAATAAAGACATTTAAATAACCTGAGAATTTATTAGCTCAATTCTTTCTAAAGAATCCTATTTATAATCAGATCACTATATAAATTTTCTATTAAAGAAATTCACTTTTTAATTACAAAGAACTTTATTACACTGGTTAGATAAAATTGTTCATCTTTTGTGAACATAAAAATAACCAGCTTATGCAAAAACAGCTAAAAATTTTAATTTTTTATGATCTATAAATAAAATAAATATTTTCAATTTATTATATATAAAACTTAATTTATTTTATTAGGAATACGCAATCAATACTCATTTATATAAATTGTAACTTGACTGTATGGAGTAAAATATTGGGGATGGAATCAAAAAATTAGAAAATAACTGTAACGCTGAAATTATAAATTAAAATCATGATTACATTATCAAGATTTATATCTTACATAAGCGTTTCAATAATCAATTATTTTTTTGAATAATTTCATCAAATAATTCTGAGATTATTGATTTTTCTATTGTTGCAGTGCGTCATGTTATATACATGACACCATGCACAAATGAATACATATCTGCATTGAAAATCAGTAAAAGGTGGTCACTTTTTAAGGAACATACGATAAATAATGATTCCAACTTTTATAGAATATGTCTATAAAAGCTTTCCTTGCCCAATAAAGCGGATAAAAAAGAGGATAGGTTAATTGAAGTTAATAAGACAAAGAAAGCACTCTAACATGTTTTTTTTGCATTTACATTGCAGAAAAAGAAATTTTTTCTTTTTTGCAATCGGGTGTTTTCTCCTATCTAACTTTATGTGGCTGACCGATAGCTCAGCATTTCAAGATCATTTAGATGAAAAACAATATACCAATGATATTATCAATGCTTACACATATTATCTGAAACACAAATACAATCAACCAAATATGATGACGGCTACAAATAAGAAATTCACAAAGCCGCACACATTTCATCATTTATCTGCTGTAGATTCTCAAGACATTCTAATATTAAATGTCCCTCCAAAACCTAACACAATTATCTATGTGCAACTTTATAGTCTTCAAACGCAATATCTTTCAAACCAGCGTGCTCCTCCTCTCGTTTAATCTATAAAGGTCATTATCTCTGTTTCATCTTTTTCACGTTTAACTTTAAAAACGCTTATTATTGGAACATATCATGCGCACACCCCGCTGGCTTACTACTCTCTATTGTCTTATTCTCTTAAGCGGCATTTACGTCGCACTGCCCAACTTATTTTCACAAGAACAAATCGAAAATTCAAAATTCCTACCAAATACCCAAGTAACACTTGGACTTGACCTTCAAGGAGGGTCCTCTCTTCTTCTTGAAGTCGATGCAAAAACATTAAAGCGTGATCAATTACAAACGGTTTTAAACAATGTACGTGCAAAATTACGCGAAAAAAAAATTCGCACATCAAGTATTCGCATAATCGAAAATAACGTAGTAGCTGTTCTTTCTGACCTTACGAAAAATCAAGAAGCCATTACTGCTTTAAAAACACTCATTACGCCTATAAACAACAGCTTTGGCGTTACAACGAATAATATCTCTATCCATGCTCAAAATGAAACGATTCATGTGACATTAACTGAAGCTGCTATAAAGGATCGCATCAGTAATGCTATAGAACAAAGCTTAGAAATCATCCGTCGTCGTATTGATCAAGTCGGTGTTACTGAACCAGCTATCCAAAAAGTAGGAACAGATCGTATTATGGTCCAATTACCTGGACTACAAGACCCAAAGCAGCTGCGCGATCTTTTAGGCACGACCGCAAAAATGACCTTCCATCTTGTCCCCGCAAACGTAGATCTTAACAACCCACCCGCAGGTGTATCAATTCTTCCTGGATATAACAATGAAAATCAACGTTATGCAATTTACGACCAAGTTGCTTTAGATGGCAATGTTCTTAAAGATGCCCGCGCAGGTTTTGATCCACAAATACCAGGACGTTCTATAATCTCCTTCACCATGAATTCCATTGGCTCGAGAATATTTGCAGAAATAACACGCCAAAATATCAACCGCCCCTTTGCAATTGTTCTTGATAGCAAAGTTTTGACTGCTCCCATCATTAATGGCGTCATTCCCAATGGACAAGGTCAAATTACAGGAAATTTTGACCCCAAAGAAGCCTCTACTCTTGCAGCTCTTCTTCGTGCTGGCTCTTTACCTGCACCACTCACTGTTATTGAAGAAAGAACTGTAGGTCCTAATCTTGGTGCAGATGCTATTAAAATGGGGCTTTATACGGGAATCATAGGTTTTATTCTCGTTGCAATTTTCATTTTTTTTCTATACGGAATTTGGGGAATTATTGCTGATATAGCACTAGCACTACATACTATTTTGACATTCGCTGCATTAAGCCTTCTTGGTGCTACACTTACACTTCCAGGCATTGCTGGTATTATTTTAGGTATAGGTATCGCTGTTGATGCCAATATCCTCATTAACGAACGTATCCGAGAAGAAAGCCGAAAAGGGCTCAGTGCTTTTGCTGCTCTAGATCGTGGCTTTAAACAAGCTTTTACAACGATTATTGATGCTAACGTCACTGCTGTTATTGCAACCATTTTGCTTTTTTTGTTTGGTACTGGGCCCGTCCGTGGTTTCGCTGTAACAATGTTGCTTGGTGTTGTTATCTCTATGTTTACTGATATCACCCTAGTGCGCATGATTATGATTTGGATAATCCGTAAATGGAAAATAAAAATATTGCACATTCAGCCTTTTTTCAATTTTATTCCTCAAAATACAACTTTCCGTTTTATGAATGCTCGCTTCATTGGCATTGGTGTTTCATTTATTTTATCACTATCTTCCATTTTTTTGTTCTTTAAACCAGGTTTAAATTTCGGCATTGATTTTATTGGTGGAAGCCAGATGAGTATTACAACATCAACACCAGCAAATTTGGCAATCTTGCGATCACAGCTATCTACCCTTAACATCGGTGAAGTGACGCTACAAAATATTGATAATGAAAATGCAGTACTCATTCGTATCCCGAAACAAAATGGTGATGAAATACAGCAAACTATAGCTATTGATAAAGTCAAAACCACCGTAAAAGATATTTACCCGGATGCTGCATTTGATCAAATAGAGGTCGTTGGTCCAAAAGTTTCAGGTGAACTCGCTATTGCTGGTATTACAGCTGTCATTTTAGCAGCAATTGCTATGTCACTTTATATCTGGTGGCGCTTCGAATGGTTCTTCGCAGCAGGAGCCATTATTACGCTTATCCTTGATACTACGAAAATGGTTGGTTTTTTTGCTCTATGTCAATTTGATTTCAATTTAACCGCTATTGCCGCTCTTTTAACGATTGTTGGCTATTCCATTAATGACAAAGTCGTTGTCTATGATCGCATGCGTGAAAATATGCGCCTCTACAGAACAAAGCCACTGCGTGAAATCATTGATCTCTCAATCAATCAAGTTCTTGTACGTTGTATCTTTACATCAGCAACGACGGTACTTGCTATGTTACCTATGGCGATATGGGGAGGAAGTACTGTCCAAAATTTTGCAATACCTATGGTCGCTGGAGTTCTTATTGCAACATCATCTTCTATCTTTATCGCAACTCCCATTCTATTGTTGTTAGGTAATTGGTGGCATAACCATAATAAAGAAACTCAAATATAAGATTACTTACGTACTCAACAAAAACAGAAATGGCGTATCAATCAATATGATACGTCATTTTTATTTATCAAACTATAATTGGATAATTGGCTATTTTGAGTGTACGATTATGATTAGGTAAACTATTTCAAACCTTATATCTCTAGCATTGTGCATCTAAGAGTAACTTTTATGCTCTATTAGACTAAATCATCGTAAAGAAAAAAATTCTTATCACAATGATAAAATTAAATGAATTTATAGTGCCTTTTCATGGTTATAGCACCTCTCTAATACCTCAAGATTGATCATATTGTTACTATTAGCTACAATATTAAGTTGGTAAATGCGTTACATTATTTCTCTAATCAAAAAAGTAAACGTAGGAAGAGCGAATAATTTTGGACAACATCATTAAACAAGAAATTGTTAATACCAAGAACATTAAAGTGCATATAAAGTTGTTTACAATTGCATCATACTATTGAAATAAAATAATGTATAACCAGTATATCTACTCTTAAAGAGAATTTCTTAATTATTGACTATGCTTTATTTGAAGTAGAAATAAGCTATTTTGTTAACATCAATGAAGGTATTTTAGTGACGACCCATAAAGAAATTGCTAATAATATTATTGACCATATGATTGAATAACGATCTGTACCCCCCTATACGAAAATCGTAAATTAACCCTGAAACATGGATGAAAACAAAAATGGATCAAGAAGCATGAAACTAAAGAATTTTATATGGCCATCTGTCGGCATCCTAGCAATGTTGCTATCGATCCGCATCCTTTATATAAAACTCTCTGCTATTTCTTTCACTGATGTATTAAATCGTCTAAGTGATTTAGATATACATCATTGGCTCTTAGCTTGTTTATGCTCATTTGTCGCTTATGCAGCTCTTGCTGGATATGATAGAATTGCCTTACAACATCTCGGTCATAAAATTTCTTGGTTATTTATCACTATATGTTCATTCACAACTTATGCGCTTTCACATAATATAGGTGCTTCAATTTTTTCTGGTGCCATCGTACGTTATCGCGCTTATAAAATGAAAGGATTAAGTGGAACAGAAATCGCAATATTAGTAGGCTTTTGCTCCTTTACTTTTGTAATTGGTACAACTTTGCTTTTTGGCATAGTTCTCATTCTAAAACCTGACATTATTAATCTCATTCACGACGGTCTTCCTGAATGGCTTGGAGTGATAATTGGTGCGCTTTTACTCATGTGTATAGCACTTTATACGTTTGGAAGCTGGCTTCAGTTAAAGCCCTTACGCATAGGTAAAAAATTTCAAATTTCTTACCCAAAGATTAAAATTGTTATTCAACAGCTCCTTATCAGCCCACTAGAACTTTTAGGAGCAGCAGGAATTATATATGCTGTCCTCCCACAACATGCTGATATTTACTTTATTTCCGTACTCGGTGTTTTCTTAGCATCCTTTAGTGTAGCTTTGCTTTCTAATGCCCCTGCAGGAGGAATAGGTGTCCTTGAAGCTTTATTCATAGCAGGCATGCCCAATATAAACCCTGCTGATGTTATAGCAGCCCTTATTGTGTTCAGAATGCTTTATTTGATCATACCCTTTATTATTTCATTGTTCTTTGTAGCCATTTTTGAAGCTCAACAATATTGGAAACAAATACGGCACACTCCACCTAAATGAAAGGTAAACTATACTGCATCTATCTCGTAAGCGGATAGATAATGACTTTTCACTTAGAAAAAAGTGACCACAAATTTCGTTAATAACGTCGGTTAATTTAATGTAAGCGAAATCACTAAAATGATAAACACATTTCTATGTACAAAACTCATATGAAAATATAACGCACGTTATCTAATTATGTGATAAGAGCGAGTGTGTGATCTTCCACTCTTCCAATGAGTAATGATAAATTTAGCTATTTTTGACCTATACAATTAATTTTTTCTGGAAAAATAAGTGGAGAGATAAGGATTTTAGAGATATTCCTGCGATCCATCTCGATCACTTTAAAGGACAAACCTTCAGATTCAAAACTTTCTCCTTCATTTGGCAAATGACCAAAATGCCAAAGCATAAACCCTGCAAGAGTCGTGTAACGATCTGCTTCATCAACAAGATCACGTTCAAGATAACCACTTAAACGACGAATATCCGCATACCTTTCAACAAGAAGACTCCCATCTTCAAGTTTTTCTGCTACAACAGGTTCTTCATCATCATCAGGAAAATCACCAGCAATAGCTTCAAGAATATCTGTCGGCGTTGCAATCCCCTCAAAAGAGCCATGCTCATCAACAATGATCGCAAGCTGGATTGAAGAGTGCCGAAATTGCTCCATCAACCGTAAAACACTTGTATTCTCATGTACAACAAGTGGTTCACGCATGGCTTTTTGCCAATTAATTTTTTCGCCCTCAGCTAAATTTAAAAGCAGATCTTTAGTTAAAGCAACGCCAACAAACTCATCTACTTTTTCATATGCAAGAATTAAGCGACTATGTTTAACTTTCTGTAACTCTTTACGCATTTCATTCTCATCACCGTTCAAATCTAACCATTCAATTTCATTACGCGGTGACATAATAGAACGTACAGGACGATCAGCCAAATCAAGAACCCCACGAATCATTTCTTTTTCTTCTGGCCGAAAAATCTCTGAAGCAGCAGCTTGTTCAACGATAACATCAACAGTTTCGCCAAGATTACCATCCTTTTTTCCACCCCCTAAAAGTCTCAGCACAGCATTTGCTGTCCGCTCACGTAAATCATTTGTTGTAATCATCTTTTCACGATTATGACGTCCAATTTGATTAAAAATTTCAATGAGCACTGAAAAGCCTATAGCTGCATACACATAACCTTTTGGAATATAAAAACCAAACCCTTCAACAACAAGAGTAAAACCAATCATCATGAGAAAGCCAAGACAAAGAATGACAATGGTAGGATGGCGATTAATAAAACGCATAATGGTGCCAGATCCCCACATCATCACAGCCATAGCAACAATAACCGCTATATACATAACAGCCACTTGGTCTTTGTTGATCATACCTGTCGCAGTAATAACACTATCGAGAGAAAATACTGCATCAAGCACAACGATTTGAATAATCACTTGCCAAAAAACAGCATAAATAATGCCTGTTTCTCTTTCATGTGTTACGCCTTCTAAGCGTTCATGTAACTCCATTGTTCCTTTTGCTAACAAAAAGGCCCCACCGCTCACCAAAATCAATTTATGCCAACTAAACGCAAAAGATCCGATGGAAAAAATCACCTTATCAAGACTCATCACCCAACCAATAACTGTGAGTAGAAAAAGCCGCATAACTAAAGCTACTGTTAAACCAATTAATCGCGCACGATCACGCAAATGTAATGGTAATTTTTCTGCTAAAATCGCAATAAAAACAAGGTTATCTACTCCCAAAACAATTTCGAGAAAAATTAACGTAACCAAATCAAACCACGCATGGGGATCAACGATCCATTCCATTACAGTTTATCCTTTTAAAATATTGCAAAAAGCTTAAATGCGCGTTGCTGAAAAAATAAATTCACGAATTTTCGTTTGCACGATTGATCGATAATTCAAATACGTACAAGCTGCTTCCAAAAATACAGAGCTATAAAATACCGCTTACCCCACATGACTGCTGATAAATTTTATAAAATGGAATAACAACCTGTACTGCTTGATACTCCAATAAGGCTCTTCTGATTTTTCTCAGGCATTATGCTCGATATCCTCCTATTATGGCTCCGCATAACAATTAAAACACTTGTTGACAAAATTTTCTATGATGGATCTATTTTTGTAGAAGATCAAGGGGGTACAATATTTTTACATCTTATTAATTAAACTATAAACTTTAATCATCTCATAAAAAAACAACAAAATCATCTGGACATCGTTCTTTAGGAACGTTATAGAACCGCTCATTCTTACTTTTAAGAAATGGCGGGTGATTAGCTCAGTTGGTAGAGCAGCTGACTCTTAATCAGCGGGTCGTGGGTTCGATCCCCTCATCACCCACCAATAGAATCAATGAATTAGCGTAAAATATCAAAATATAAAATTTTTTATGTATGTAGCTTGCCACCAGGTTTTGTATAATTTGCCACCCGGTTTTGTACCAATTCATTTTTTTTCAAGGGATTTTTAAAAGATTTTCAAAGGTCATTGAAAGCTCCTTTCATGCATCTTTTTTCCTTGGCTCAACATTCAACAATCTCATCTGAAAATGCATCGTTGCTTGGTTGAGGAATGGGGACAACTTGCACCTATTGCATGATGAAGAGAAATTCGGTCAATTTGACCGAATTTCTCTTCCCAAGACCAAAGTGCAAACTTGGCACTTCGATCTAAAATGCACCTCAACTGATCAAAGGGGCAAGTTGCCCCTTTGAGTGTCTGTTTCTACTAGATTTCATTTTCTCCTGCTTCCTTGCCCTTATTCGACGCTTCTAGGGTAATGGCTGTCGTATAGCCGCTTGTTTTCTTATAGCGATAGATAACTATTTTTCCATAAGCCATTAATTTCACCACGAAACCCTTGCAACAAGAGAGACTGTGCAGCCATAATTTCTGGTTGTCCCTCCAGCAGCAAAGAACCACTGCTGATAGCACGGCAGAGTTACCTAATTCTGATACCGCAGCAGCCAAAGCTTATTTTTGGCATATGGCTGTAGAAATTGAGCATGAAGATAAAGCAATTGAAGAATATAGTTTTATCTATGATATCCATGTAACCTGATGCGGTTTTTTCATATCCCATCCAACACTTAAAATGGCTGAAGCTAGTCCTGACGGCCTGATTGGGAAAGATGGATTAATCGAGATTAAATGCACGCTTTCAACAGCGCATTACGCTTTTTCCTAAATGGCGATAATTAAATCTGAATATCTCTTACACAAATGCAGTTCCAAATGGCCTATACAGGACGAAAATAGTGCGATTTTGTAAACTACGATCCACGGTTTACAGACCAATCAGCCAGATTAAAGTGAAGATAATGCTTCTTGAGATATTTCTTCTTTGTTAAACGAGCATAAAAGTCCAATCCTGGATTATGAAGGTCCATCCATTAAGAATGACTCAATATGGCTGTAATTGGGATTTTCTTTATATAGTTAAACTTGAGTATATTGATAAAGATACTAAAGAATCCCCAGAATCCTCTTTTATTTTTGCTAAGAACATTGAACAATGGAAATTTAGGGAATACACTGACTATTGCCCGGCTCTTGGGAAAAGAGAATGTTACCAATGTTGTTAAGTATGAATAAAACGGTCTATACCTCGTGCTCTCACCAAAGTAGTACAAAGATTATAGCAGATCGCTATGAGCACTAGTTCTACGAAGCAAGAATCCATAGCCTTTTGTGGAATCTGTATGATCCAGATTATGGAAAATATTCGCTGAATTGGAAACACGTTCTTTAATAGCCCCTCTTCGAAGTGGAGGTTATTTTTTTGATACGGCTTGTGGTTAGAACCCGTTTACTTCACTTAGCAAATATTTCCTGATCTTACTGGATAGACTTGAATCTACAATGTATCATACTAACTTACCTTGGCGTGTAGGAGAAGATAGCTTTATAGGAACAAGTAGAGTAACTTGTGCAATAGCTTCAATATAGTTCCTGCGTATGAAGAATGGCGACTTTCTAGTATTGCAAAAATGCCAGAAGATACAAGAACCTTACTTGGAAGTCTTTGGATTCATCATCCTGCAACAACTTGGTTTATTTCATTTATCAAATCAAGAGGTAATAGAAAATCTGGTTGGTCACGCCCAACCTTTTAAAAACAAATCAAGGTTTTTTGTTTAATCCTTACAAAGGTGCGAGATACATCATCTTTTGAAAGTTTCGAATATAATATTCGCGCAATGATAAACGCAGACATATTAATTAATTAGTCACCTTTCTGCAGGGTATTCTCAAATTCATGCATTCATGATTTCTCAAATGGCTCAAAGAGATGTAATCTCTTTGAGTAACTAATATCTCGTAATAATTGTACTGGAAAAAAAGAAGATAGCAGGAGAGGCAGTAGATAACTCCCAAGAATTTCTCTCATTAACCAGTGTTTCAGTTTTCCTTTCACAAAGTTTGTCGATATTTGCTTTTCAAGAGTGAAATTCAAGGCGCAAAACGATCAATAAGTTGGCACGCTAATCTGAATGATGTTTATTCACTCAAGCCTTAATCATCAATAACAAATAAACACCCTATCCTTAAAACTTAAAACATATTTGACGCGCTTTTATAGGACAGCTCTCTGAGCTTAATTGCAAATTTTCATGCAGGTAGGATACCTAATTATGCCTGCTCTTCAGCAATCTCATCACAGTGCCTTTCTCCTAATTATAATGAAGGTTCATGTTTAAACAACCTCCATTACAAATAGAAAACCATAAACAAACCACAAACATAACATCAATAAATCACGAATTTATTGTTCTATCCAAAATCCCATCCCCTTGTTCTTCATTCAGGACGTGGCGATCAAGCACATTTTCCAACTCACACCTCAATATCATAGCGAAAACGACGTCAAAGGAAACACACAATGAAATCGAAGCTGTTGTTGTTCTTGTCTAGCCTCTTATTGTCTCTTCATACTTCTTTTGCCGCACCTATTCCTGCTCAAGTCCTGCAAACCCCTACGGACCATCCTCATGACAAAGCTATTCATGTTAAAGTCCATACAGGATATGAATATTGCTATGCCCCTATCTTTACAAAAGGAGAGGGCTACATCTATCTCAGTGATTGTTCTTCCTCTAACGTTAAATTCGCTCGCTATGATCTCTTTGAAAGAGTCGCCTGGAATATCAACGACACCTGGTTGTGCATGACTGCTCCTAGCTCTGTTACAGGCATTGACGGAAGCTCCACCGCTAACTGGGATTATCTGCTCTTACGGCCTTGTGTGATCAATGATCAAAATCAACGCTGGATCATTAAAGACAGAAGCTTCTACACAGCCGATGGAAGATTTCGTGTTAAAGATTATAGATGGTATGCCTATATTTCAAAAAACGAGAAAGATTATTATGACCATCATTTAACTTTTGAAATGAACCACTGGACACAAACGATTTCTCCTCCTGGGAATCTCAGTTCTAAGACCTTTGTCGCCTGGCTATATGTCAATACATATCCTCCTGTATTTGCCCTCTATTATCTGCAAAATGACTCCTCCTCCCTCTCTACAACGCCACTGCCTCTTTACTACAATCCAGAAAATGGCCATATCGCTCAATATTACACTGCCTCTGGGGATTTCTATTGTATGGTTTCTCAACAATCTGCTGAAGATGATTGGAATTGGGTAAAATGGCAACCTTGTACGGATAAAGTTCCTTCAAGTAAGGATGCCTCTTTTTGGGATATTTCTCAGTTAGATGAGACTGAAGGTCTTATTTTGGATTCTCAAGGTAATCCGCTAAGAGTAACGCAATATGGTATTTATTGGGGGGTCCCTTACACAGCAAAGCCCAGTTATATTAAACAAGACACCAGCAACTCGCCAACCTCTAATTTTCTGTTTTCTGCTGATATTGAAAAATGGAACCGTTATGTGAATGGGAATTTAGGAGAAACACTTTCTTATTGCCCTGCTCCTGGAAATAAGAAAAATATTCTGCAAGCTTCTCAGACACGAAAAAAACGACAGTTACCTCCTGAATTTACTCTCTCCGATGAATGGACAAAAAGACTATGGGAAATCTCTAGAAGTAATACTAAAGAAGGTGAAGAAATAATTGGCTATTGTGGAATTTGCATAATGCATGCTTTACAAATACTTGCTGAGTTAGAAGAATATTCTCAAAGAACGCCTCTTCAAGATGGAGAAGGATATTTCTTTGATACAGCTCATAATATAAATCCATTTATTTCACTTCGTCAGAGATTTCCTAGAATTGTAGAGAGACTCGAAGTTACAGAAGAATTTTTTACAATTCCTTATGGGCCAGAAGAAAATATGCCCATACAATCAAATAGAATATCTCGGGTAATAGCATCAACATTCTTATCTCGACATCTTTGGAGATCTTTAGCCATTGCAAGAACAGCAGAAGAGATGAGAAGTGCAACTCAAACGCTGTTGAATACTCCCCTTGGAACGCTTGGATTTATAACAACTATTGAACAGAGTTCTGAAGGAGAAATTAGTTCTCATGTCCAACCTATTGTAAGAACAAGAGATGGGTTATTCTTAATCCCTACAAACACACCGGATTTCAGTCTTGAAATGTATAGGAGGAACATTATCAATGTAACAAGCCCAGAGATATTAATTTATCATCTTTCAGATTTTGGCACTCGAACACTACTTTCATTCTCAGTTACTCAAATGGTTTCGTTATCTCTACCTCCATATGATCTTTATCTCTCTCAAAACAATTGTACTGGAGAAGGAGAGCATAGAAGAGGCAATAGAGAACTTCCAAGAGTTTCTATTATCAATCAGTGTTTAAGTGGTAGATGTGCCATTCAATAAAAATATGGCATAGCCTTTTAGGCCTTTGAGAACTCCATTTTTCCAAATGCATAAAAATCGTATTAAGTGCATTAATCAGACGCTCAAAATCAAAAATAAACACAAATATAATCAGCTCCATCCATCACATAACATAAAGCGAAACATCATTTCTGCACCCTGGTAAATCACCATCCCTTGTAGAATTTTTTTTGATTTCTGTGAACTCGACGCTATGTGAGAAAAAAACAATATAAACAAGCCATAAAAAAATCATTCTTCCAGAGTATTATAAGTTCTATCGTTCAAGATAGCTATGTAAGGCGTCATTTTTTCGGTTATAACTCATCAACAAAAAGCGGGAAAGAAATTAAAAGGAAACGCAATGAAATTGAAACTGTTTTTCTTCTTCCTTAGCTTACTATTGACCATTCAGACTTCTTCTGCAGCTCCTGTTCCTGGAGTGATTCAAAAACCTCCTGATCGTCCTCATGATAAAGCTATTAAAATTAGAGTCCATACAGGAGGCGAATACTGTTATACTCCCACCTTTACAGAAGGAATGGGCTATATTTACATCAATGATTGTTCTTCCTCTACCGTCAAAGCGCGATATGACCTATTTCAAAGAGTTGCCTGGAATATCAATGATACCTGGTTATGCATGACAGCCCCTGAATCCATTACAGGGAGTGATAGCAACTCCTCTGCTAATTGGGATTATCTTACTTTGAAGCCTTGTGTGATCAATGATCAAAATCAACGCTGGATCATTAAAGACGGAGGTTTCTATACAGCCGATGAGAGATTCCGCGTTAAAGATACTCATTGGTATGCATATATTTCAAAAGATTCAAAAGCTTCTTATGACCATCAATTAACCTTTGAAATGAAGGACTGGAGCTCAACGGTTTCTCCTCCTGGTAATATCAGTTTTAAAACATACGTAGCATGGTTATATGTTAGTGTATACCCTCCTTTATTTGCCCTCTATTATCTGCAAAATGACTCTTCCTCCATCTCTACAACGCCGCTGCCTCTTTATTACAATCCAGAAAATGGTCATATCGCTCAATATTACGATTCATATGGGTCTTTCTATTGTATGGCTTCCAAACAAACTACTTCACAAGATTGGAATTGGGTACAATGGACAGAGTGTACAGATAAAATTCCTTCAAAGAAGGATTCAACCTTCTGGGATGTTTCTCAGTTAAATGGAAATGAAGGTTTTATTCTGGATTATCAAGGCAATCCGTTAAGGGTTACTCAATATGGTACCCGTTGGGGTGTCCCTTATACAGCAAAAACGAGTTATATACCAAAAGACACAACAAACTCTCCAACATCTAAGTTTATTCTTTCTACTGATATTGAACAATGGAATCGTTACACGAATGGGAATTTAGGGGAAACACTTCCTTTTTGCCCTGCTCCTGGAAAAAAAGGGAGTATTTTGCAAACTTCTCAAGCGCGAAAGGGGCTATTTTTACCTCCTTGGTTTACCCTCTCTGAGGCATGGATACAAAGACTATGGCAAATCGCTAGAAGCACCGTAGATGGAACGGAACGAATTGGCTTTTGCGGTATCTGCATGTTGCAAACTTCGCAAATGCTTGCTGAATTGCAAGAAAATTATCAAACTCCTACCTATCAGGATGGAGCAGGTTATTTCTTTAATACGGCTTTTGGTAGGGATCCATTTGTTTCATTGCGTTCTAGATTCCCTCATATTGCAGAAAGGCTGCAAATGACAGAAGTATATTCTGAAACGCCTTTTACTCCAACAGAGGATAGACATGAACGAGCGAACAGAGCATGTAATGTAATGATATCAACATTTTTACCCGACGTTATGTGGAGATCTTCAGCAGTTGGAAGAGCAAGCGCAGAAATAGCAAGAACACTTATAGGCCTATTTCGCATTCCTCCTGGAACGATTGGGTTTGTTGAAGTTGTTAGAGAGAATACAGAGCGTACAGGCTACGTTGCTCATGCACAGCCTTTTATAAGAACACAGGAAGGGATCATATTAATTCCTACCAATGCACCTCAATTGAGTCTTGACGAATTCCGTCAATCTCTGACCCCAATACCAACAACACAACAAGGTTTAGAAAGATTAGTTTTATATCTTTCAGTGAGAGGCTCTCAACCAATTCGTTCAGTCTCAACTTTTGAAATGGTTCAGTTAACCTTACCCTCTTTGAATGTTTATATGTCTCAAAGAGATTGTACTGGAGAAGGTGATCATAGAAGAGGTAGCAGGCAACTTCCAAGCACTTCATCCATTAATGAATGTGCTAGCGGTGGCGGCAGGTGTTCCCCACGATAAATAAAGGTTTTGAAACTATGAAAGAGTTTGGTAGGAAGATAAGAAAAAATCAGACTATATGATTTTCTTAGAACAGTAAAAAATGCCAAACTCTTTCAATAAAGACCAGTATATATCGAAAAAGTGATCTTCATCTTATGATGAAGATCACTTTCGTGTCTTGGTAAATACTAACAAACACGTTCATAGGTGTTAAGTTCACGTTTTAAATATCCATTATCAACTAAACAGCGTCTCAATCTCGCATAATCATCACTAAAGAGAGAACAAATTTTGGAAATTTCGAACTCGCTATAAGTTCTATTTAAATCAAACGCATTCACAATTTTGCTTAATATCTCTTGTGTCTCAAGCTGCTGGTCATTTAATTCTTTATTATCCCTTTTTCTGCTTTGTAAAGTTATATTCCAAGAATCTGTAACCACTTGCCATTTTTTTTCATTATATTCAATCAAGCCAATAGAGTGTAAACGAGCAACAGCTTTGTTAACCTTTTTGATGTCTAATTCTGTCACAGTACAAATTTCTGAAATACTCTTTTCTCCTAAAATTATTGCGGCATAAATTAATCGCAACTCTGCATTAGCCATTACCCCATGAAAAGCAGAAATTTTAAGATCATTTTGTAATTTTTCTTTTCCTATAGGAAATTGACTAGAACGAATTGGTATTTCATCCATCTCTAATAATTCTTCCTGCAGTGATTGTTGACGAAAAACTAATTCAGATGGTAGCCTTTTGCGAATAATACCTAAACCACTTTGGCGATATTTATGTAATTCAGGTATCGTTATTACCTCATAACTATAATCAAGCCTACTTATAATCTCTTCCCATAGAGGTGTACGAACGCGTCTTAATAATTCTTTACTATCTGAAGAAATTTGCGCTAAAATTATTGGTTCATGTAAAATTAAATACCCCCCTTCAGCAATATGAGGCCAAAGAGTTGCTACAAACCGAACATCATCAGCAAGTGAGCCTGCATCAATCCAAGCAAAGTCAATTTTTCCCCAAGATGTGATTATTTTATCATCAATGTCAAAAAAATTTCTTTGAACCATAGTAATAAATTCGAGATTTGTTTTATCTGCTTGTATAGTATCCCATATCTCCTGCGCAGATTGGCCAAGCGCTGTAAAATCATCTATGGTTATGAGATGGGGGTTATAATCTGCTGGTACATGTGAAGGATCAAGTACTTCTGTACGTTCTTGCCATATATTTTTTTCAATTATTTCTTTGTCATTAATCCATTCTTCTTTCGCTTTTTTAAGAGCTTCAAGAATAAAAATTGTGCTATCGCCTGCACCAATTTCAATAACAAGGTTTGGGCGCACCATTTTTAGTAAGGCACTAATAAGCTCAGAACTATTTTCTGTTCCCATTCCTGGTCTAATAAGGTTCATACTTCTCCCCCTTTTATTTCAAAATAAACGCAATATACCAGCTTCAATAAAAGTGCATAGAGTATTTTTCATGGTGTCAGAGAGGTTCGTTATGGGCCACTCCATAGTATGAGGCTTTGATAATTTATTTAAAAAATTTTTTGCTTGCGCATCTACCAAAAATACCCGACCATTTAATGGATTTATTACTTTGTAACCAGCCTTAAACGTTACAATTATACATGTTGGTTCCCGTATAATACCGCTTGGTATATTTTCTAAAAACAGTTGATTAGTTTCGAGGATACCATGGCGTAATAACGTTACATATATTTCACTTGAACTATAACGCTTCCCATTTAATAGGATAGGGAACATTTCTTTTATTTTTCGTCCATACTTTAAATTATCATAGGTCTTAACATCAATATTTATAAAAACTTTCGATCGTTCAGATAAAATTGAAATTTCTTCAATAGATGGAATTCCAAAAATAGCTAACATATTTTTAACAATGCACACGTTTTTAGAAAAATAAATATCTGCCTCTGGATTAAGTCTCTCTGGATAGGGATAATATGCGTTTTTAAGAATAGGTAATTTAGACCTCTTGAGTTCAATTTGAGAGTATTTTTCGTGTATATTATGCTGATAATACTCTATTAATTGCCAGGCATAGGCACCTGTAAATTTGTAGAAATTTATATGAAATGGATCTTTTTCCATATTATCCCCCTCGTTATTTAAAATTTATTCATATCTTGACTTTACAATTTAAAATTGCAATGATTGTTGTTTATCACAAAATTTAGGGAGATAATTCAATGAATATTTTATTAGATAAAGTAGAAGAATTCGAAGAAATTACTAAGGCTACATTGCTTAGAAAAGAAAATGAATTTTGTTTTTTTATTTCAGAGATATTGCCTGTAATTAGACATGTAAAATATGCACAAGTTCATATCGATGAAGATATGATTGTTTAATAGCTCTTTTGTAATTTAAAGATGCGTATAGAAAGACTAATTTAGAGAACTAAAATTTTATAACGTTAGCCTTTTCAGGCTGTATCACGCCAATATCTTTATATAATTGGTTATTTTATAAAAAACTAATAAATGAACGATACTTATAAAATATTACATTAGATTTATGGGGGAAATATAAAAATGATACCCTTATTTTCTCAGCAATTTGCACGAGAAATTTGGAGTAAAAAAGCGATTGAGCTATCAACGGATTTTATCCCTTTTTCTGACAATCAACTCTTGAGCGCATTACACGCATACACACATTCGTACGATAAAATACGATTTTTAAATAATATTGCATCCGTTAATATCTCTATTAATGGTGAAAAACCACAAAAGCCTTCAAAAGATTTTTTGGTTTTGGACACCGACCATACACTCGATGATTATATTTCTCGGATTGACAAAATAATTGGTAATGATGACTGGTCACTAATGTATTTTGGCCTTTCTGCAGCTGATCCCCGCATGTGGGATGCAGCTAAAATATTTTCTGATAAGCTTGCAACTTCTATAGGAAAGCGCCCAGGTGGGCGAGTTGATGTCGACTGTTTTATTGGGCGATATTCTTGTACCCATGCCGGGATACACACAGATTATGCTCATAATTTTGCATATACACTGCGTAATGGAAAAACTATGTACACTTGGCCAAAGGATAGACTTGACCTTGTTGGGCTTAAATATCCGCATTATGAAAAGTATAAATGCGAAAGTATAGCCTTAAAAAACAATACAGGATGTGTTGCCTACTTTCCTCATGATTTTATGCATGTTGCCGAAACAAAAGAAAATATTTCTGTCAATGTGAATCTTGCTTTTTGGGAATATTCCAGTGCTGCTAAAGATCACGCAGATCACCTAAGAAAAATGATTTCTATCCCCCAAAGGACACATTATAACATCATTCATTCTGGGCTAGTTAATCTCAATCCAGATGACCAATTACAACTTTCAACATTAGATGCCATTTTAAAAAACGGCCACTTAAAAAAGTATATGGCATCTCAGAGCTTAATCATGGACACAAGCTCTCGGATCGGAATTGCTCGCCCTCCTATAGAAGTAGTCAATATTAGAAATAATATCCATTTGGAACACAATACAACACTCCAATGGATTATTCTATTAGAATCAGAAGAAATTCTTATTTCCGCTAATGGCCACTGCATATGTGTTCCTTACCGTATATCTTTTTTAAAAATCATGCATCAACTCGTTAATAGAGAAACTGTAAATTTAACTGAATTCTCTAATCACGAAAAAGAATATCAAGAAATTCTACGCTTTATTAAGAGTTTAGCGTGTTGGAAAGCCATATGCTAAACAAATATAAGCCCGTTATTTTACAATTTTGTATCTGTCTCATGCTAACTTTTGCCAGCTTAGCTGATGAAACAGCACAGATAACTTTCGCCTTAACACTTGCAGAGAATACCCATTTTATCTCTATGCTTTTGTCGACAGGATTGTTATGCGGTATTCTTGCTAATTTTTCTGCACCTTTACTGTTACATCAGTTTGGTGCCTACCGACTTATCATTAATATTTTTTATATTGAATCTCTCTTAATTGTAATAGCTGCTTTCATGGGATCCTTTTGGGCTTATATTTGTCTAGCAGCAGGCTTAGGGTCAGTTCTGGCATTACTTTGGTCGGCAGTTATGGTGGCTATACCAGATTTTGCTCAAAATGAACATCAACTTGATTGGATAAATCGTGTAGTACAAACTATGCGTAACTTTGGTTACATTGGTGGTCCAATTTTAGGGAGTTTATTTTTTACCTATTTACAGCATAGTTATGGTTTAATTTACCTTGCTATACTGGTTCTATGTGCTGGATTTATTGTATTGTTATGTTTTAATTTACTGAAGATAAATAATATCAAACAAACTAAAAATGAGCATCTCCCTCATAGTACGAAAAAATATCTAGACTTTATCGGTCTATTTAAGAAAAAAACTGTTTTTTGGGTTTTACTGCCTTTAGTCATTACGATAGCTTTTAGCTCAGCTGAAAATGTTATGTTAATTATCTATATCCGTAAAATTTTACAATTTGATGCAACATCTTATGGATGGATCTTAAGTAGTACAAGTATTGGGCTAGTTGTTGGACCGCTATTATTTACTGGTTTTTTTAAAATTTTAGGAGAAGCCCCTGGAGCTTGTTTGGCTGCAGCGGGTATTGGTACAGGAATATTCTGCTTATCCTTAACTTCCAATATATGGGTTATCATCATATCTTCTCTCTTAATTGGAATATCCAATGGCGTACAAAATACCCTTATGGCCACTTTTATGATGAATAATATTAAAAAAGATGAGCGCAAACAACAAATGCCTGCCTATATCTTTATAGTACAAAGCTCAGTATTAGCTGGTTTCTTCAGTGCTGGCTTTATTGCTTTGGACTATATACAAATAAGTTTAACAATAATTGGTATAATGACGATACTTGCTGGCTGTACGGGGATTATTGCTAATCTTTATCAACAAAAATTTAAACCCAAAAGCAATCTATAACTCAGACTTTTTAAGATACTAATTTACACCCTACATCTTCTTTTTTTCATCAATAAAGTAGAAAATGTATTTTTTTAAGACTTATTGTCCTCTATATGTCCATGCTGCTGATACTAATAATTTTGGTTAATTCAAAATATTGTATGATCTAAAATCAAAGTGCATGAGCCTATAGGGAACATAAAAATTTGTAAAAAACTATAAAATTGCGTTTTTTTACATTACAAAAGCACACTTTCCTTATCTACATCATAGGAAAACTTGTGGAAGGTTCTTTTGCGTAGCTCTTCAAACAATATTTTAAGTAGCAATTAGTATAGCATTGTTAAAAGAAAAATGATGATTTCTTGTTTTATGGAAATAGAATTTCCTATTTGCAAAATTCAAAATAATTTTCATTTAATATAATACATAAACAATTTTGGATAATTCTTATGCTCGATACACAAACTGCAAGAATTTTTTCTATTCATCCTGTCATGAAGATATTACAAAAATTCTCAATTGCTATTTTTTTAATAGCTCTCGTACCATCTTTAAGTGGCTGCGGATTTAATACAATACCAACGAATGAAGAAAGAGTACATGCGTCTTGGAGTGAAGTTCTAAACCAATATCAGCGCCGCACAGACCTCATTCCCAATCTTGTAGAAACTGTTAAAGCTTATGTATCTCATGAGAAAGATGTTTTGACTGGTATTACAGAAGCACGTGCAAAAGCAACACAAACAAACATCAATACTGATATGCTAAATAATCCAGAAATGATGCAGAAATATTTTGAAAATCAAGCAAATTTATCAAGTTCACTCTCGCGTCTTATGGCTATTGCCGAAAACTACCCTGATCTTAAAGCGAGTCAAAATTTCCTTGCTCTTCAATCACAATTAGAAGGAACTGAAAATCGTATTACCATTGCTCGCCGAGATTATATCGAAGCAGTACGCATATATAATACAGCACTCAAAACAATGCCTGCAATGCTCTGGGCAAAATTATGGTTCCGTGATGCTAAACCTATAAAAACTTTTACCATTGATACCAATGCCCAACAAATACCGAAGATTGATTTTAATTAATGGTACGTTTCGCTATGTTTATTCAACGTGCTACCTTCTTCCCTTATTTATGGGTTCTCATAAGCCTTTTATATTTGGTTGTTGCATCAAATAATGTTGCCTATTCACAAACTCAATTTCCGATCTTGACTGGTTATGTTAACGATGGTGCCCATTTACTTGACCACACAACAATAGAAGATCTAACAGAAAAGCTAGATGTGCTGGAAAAGAAAACTGGAAATCAAGTTGTCATTGCAACTGTCCCTACTCTCTCAGGAATTGATATTGAGACTTATAGTAATTCTCTTTTTCGTACATGGAGCTTGGGGCAAAAACAGATCAACAACGGTGTGCTTCTTGTCGTTGCCCCAAATGAGCGTGAAGTGCGTATTGAAGTAGGCTATGGTTTAGAGGGTGAGTTAACAGATGTAATTTCTGCAGTCATTATTAATAATTTCATTCTTCCTAGTTTTCGTGAAGGAAATTATCAAGAAGGAATCGTGAAAGCAATTAATGCAATTATCAATATTACTGTAGAAAAAAATTCTGATCTTACCAATAAAATTAAAAAACAAGCTGAAATTCTTGAAACAAAACATAAACAAGCTAAAAAAGAAAAAATAATAACAAATATAGTTATGTTTCTCATCTTTTTTATAATGGTTTGCTTGCCTATTCTTGCAATGATTTTTGGTGAAAAAGTAGCTCCACGTCAATATCGTTGGATGGGTATCATCTTTACACTTTGGTTTACCAACATGAATGCCGATGGAAGGTATATGAATAGAAGTTTCCGTGGGCATTCATCTAGTCGTAGATTTAAGGGGGGTGGAGGATCATCTGGTGGTGGTGGCGCATCAGGAAAATGGTAAAAATAGAAACAAACAATTCCGTAGAGCATGATCATTTTTTTTCATATAAAAACGCAATACCCAAACAACCTCAAATGAGATAATAAGCTAAAAAAGTATAACGAACTCAATGATGAAGATCTTTATTTTCCGTTTTAATAAATATTGCTGATATTTTCTTTGTATGATTTTTGCTAACATAAAATACAACCCCAATGTAAATATTGTTGAGGATATTCCAATTGCAACACACTAGTCGTGATCACTTATCATATAATTTCAAAACAACTGCCCCCCATCCACCAGTTGAATGGAAAATAAGTGATGGCTTAGTCGAATATCCTGAAGCACTCCGCTATATGCAAAAACGCGTAGAAAATATTTATGCAAAAATCGCTCATGAACAAGTTTGGCTTTTAGAACACCCCTCCCTTTATACAGCTGGGACAAGTGCAAATAAAAATGATCTTTTAATACCCCATGTATTTCCTGTCTATGAAGCAGGACGCGGCGGCGAGTTTACATATCATGGTCCAGGACAACGTATTGCTTATATTATGCTTGACCTTAAACGCCGAAAACAAGACATTCGTGCTTTCATTAGTGCATTAGAACAATGGATCATACAAACACTTGCACAATTTAATATTAAAGGTGAACGTCGTGAAGATCGGATCGGTGTTTGGGTTGTAAGACCTGATCGTCCATCAATAATAAGCGGTATACCCGCAGAAGATAAAATTGCTGCTATTGGCATACGTGTACGAAAATGGATTAGCTTTCACGGTATTTCTATCAATGTTGACACTGATTTAACACACTATTCAGGCATTGTTCCCTGCGGAATAACAAATCATGGTGTCACCAGTTTACTTGATTTAGGTTTGCCCATAACTATACACGATGTTGACAATGCTTTAAAAAAAGCATTTGAACAAATTTTTGGTCCAACAATTGATGTTTCTTAAGTGCATTGATTTTTAAATAAAAAATAGGCATAAAGCTTTATTTTAAGAAAATTCAAATTTAGGTAGATAATTAAGTAATATGAGCAATGACAATAAAGATCTTTTTAGTGTTCTAAATCATGCTCAGTCCCGTATAGACAGGAAAGAAAACACTCAATATACTTCAGCGCACTCAGAAATAGTCGTTCCAGCCGTTCCGTTATCTTCACCCCATCATCATAAAGAAGACAGCACCTATAATGCCTCATCTATTCGAATACTTGAAGGTTTAGAACCTGTACGTTTACGACCTGGAATGTACATCGGTGGCACAGATAGCAAAGCACTCCACCATTTATTCTCTGAAATTATTGACAATGCGATGGACGAAGCCGTTGCAGGTTATGCTGATTTGATTGATATAACATTGGACAGCAACAATTATCTGACTGTCACAGATAATGGACGTGGCATTCCTATTGAAAATCATCCCCAAATACCGGATAAATCTACCCTTGAAGTCATTATGACACATCTTCATTCAGGTGGAAAATTTGATGGAAAAGCCTATCAAACTTCTGGTGGATTACATGGAGTGGGCATTTCTGTCGTTAACGCCCTCTCTGATGATATGGAAGTAGAAGTCGCACGAGAGCGCAAACTTTATCGCCAACGTTTCTCACGCGGAATTCCTCAATCTGGGCTAGAAGAATTAGGCGATGTTTATAATCGTCGTGGTACACGAGTTTGTTTTCATCCTGATAGTCAAATTTTTGGCGAAAACACAGCTTTTGACCCAGAAAAAATTTATAAAATAGCGCGCTCTAAAGCCTATCTCTTCAATGGAGTGAAAATTCGTTGGAATTGTGATCCTGCGGCACTTAAAGATGCAAAAAACATCCCTGAAAAAGATGTTTTTTACTTTCCAGATGGACTGAAAGATTATTTATCATTATCACTGAAAAATAAACATCTTGTAACAGCTGAAATTTTTTCTGGTAAAACACAACAGCTTAGTGGCCATGGTTCAGTTGAATGGGCGATAGCTTGGCACAATGGTGATGCCTATATACAATCTTACTGTAATACCATTCCTACTGAAGAAGGTGGAACACATGAAACAGGACTAAGACAAACTCTTCTCCGTGGATTGAAAGCTTATGCTGAATTAATAGGAAATAAGCGTGCCTCGATCATTACTTCTGATGATGTTATGGCTTCAACAGTTGTAATGCTCTCAGTCTTTATTAAAGATCCTCAGTTTGTTGGACAAACAAAAGATCGATTAGCCACAACTGAAGCACAACGTATCGTTGAAAATGCAATACGTGATCCTTTCGATCATTGGCTAGCTAATTCTCCCCATGAAGCAACAAAACTACTAAATTGGGTTATTGAACGAGCTGAAGAACGTCTCAAACGACGTCAAGATAGAGAAATAAATCGAAAAACTGCCGTACGTAAATTACGCTTACCTGGAAAATTAGCAGATTGTAGCCAAAATTCTGCCGCTGGTGCTGAATTATTTATTGTTGAAGGTGACTCTGCTGGTGGTTCTGCTAAACAAGCGCGTAATAGAACAAATCAAGCAATTTTACCTCTGCGTGGAAAAATCTTAAATGTAGCAAGTGCTGCACGTGAAAAAATGAGTTCAAGCCAAACGATCGCCGACCTAATACTCGCACTTGGATGTGGAACGCGTTCTAAATATCGTGAAGAAGATCTCAGGTACGAACGTATTATCATTATGACCGATGCAGATGTTGACGGTGCGCATATTGCTTCACTCTTAATTACTTTCTTCTTTCAAGAAATACCTGATCTTATTCGTGCAGGACATCTGTATCTCGCTGTGCCTCCCCTTTACAGAATATCACAAGGAGGAAAGGTTGCTTACGCACGCGACGATTCTCATAAAGACGAGTTGCTAAAAACTGAATTTACTGGAAAAGGTAAAATTGAAATTGGACGTTTTAAAGGCCTTGGAGAAATGCGTGCCGAGCAACTTAAAGAAACAACGATGAATCCTAAAAAACGTACACTTTTACGTGTTTCTATTGATACTTTTGAAATGCAAGAAACTAAAGAAACAGTGCAAAATCTTATGGGAACTAAACCGGAAGAACGGTTCCGCTTTATACAAGAAAGCTCTACTTTCGCAAATAATTTAGATATCTGATTTTCAAAAGTTAATTTTTAATCTACTGCTGCTGCATCAATAACCCGCAGTTGCGGAGTAATCGTTCCATTCCAGTAATTTAAACTGAGATTACCAGCCAAATGGATCGTTTTATCGATATTTTTAACAAGAAAATCACCAAGTGATGTTTCTACTGCACGAAAAGCTATTCCTTGCAGTTTTTTCCCTTCAATATCAGAAACAGTAAGACGCAAGTGACCTTTCCCCACTTCGTGAAGATTAACCAACCGATGAGAAGGAAGAACAAAGACAGGTGTAGCATTTCCTGAACCAAATGGACCTGCTTTTTCAATCATATCAAAAAGATCCTTATTAGCACCAGAAGCAGAAATAAAACCATCTATGTTGAGACACTGCTCAGCACGCAACTGTGAAACCATTAAAGAAACTTTTTCTTTTAGCCACTCTTGAAAGGCATTGATTTTTGTTGATTGGATTGTAAGTCCAGCGGCCATACTATGCCCTCCGCCTTTTTCTAATAAATTTAGAGAAACCGCTTCACGAACAAGTTCTCCTAAATCTATGCCGTCAATGGAGCGTCCTGATCCAATACCTTTGCCATCTGCTTTTAAAGCAATTGCAAAAACAGGACAAAAAAAACGCTCTTTTAAACGAGATGCAAGAATACCAACAATTCCAGGATGCCATTCTTGATGAGCAACAACAATTGATAAAGGCATTTCTTCATCTTGATAAATAGAATGAATATAAGCTTCTGCCTGAGCTAATTGAACGCTTTCCATCTCTTGTCGCTCTTGATTAAGCTGATCCAATTGCTTTGCTATTCTATCAGCTTCATCTCTATTATCACAGCTAAGCAAACGTGCTCCTAACGCCTGATCTCCAATACGTCCACCTGCATTAATTCTAGGTCCTAACAAAAAACCTAAATGAAAACTATTAAGCGGCTCACCTATACGTGCGACTTTCGCTAAAGCGGCTATCCCAGGATTATGCATAGAACGCGCAACTTGAAGCCCTTTAACAACAAAAGCACGATTAACGCCTTTTAATGGAACTACATCACATATGGTCGCTAACGCAACGAGATCAAGCATAGCTAAAAGATCAGGAATATCTCCTTCCCATTTTTTCTCTCTCAATAAATGATTGACCCATGCTAATGTAATAAATACGACACCTGCAGCACATAAGTGCCCTTGTTCTGAAAAATCATCAGGGCGATTAGGATTAACAAGAGCGACAGCTTCTTGATGAAGATCGCCCATTTGATGATGATCTAAAACCACCACATCAGCACCTAAAAGTCTAGCGACTTTTATTGCCTCCGGACTGTTTGCACCACAGTCAACAGTAATAATTAAACTAGCTCCTTCTTGTACTAACGCTTTCATGGCTTGTGCATTCGGCCCATAACCTTCAACGATACGATCAGGAATATAAGTTTTTGTTTCTATACCAAAATAACGAAAAAAACGTGCCAACAGCGCTGATGAACAGGCACCATCAACATCATAATCACCGAAAATAGCGACATTTTCTTGATTCATAATAGCTTTAACCAAACGCTCTGCAGCACATTGCATATCCGTAAAATGCTCTGGATTAGGCATTAAAGTGCGTAACGCTGGATTAATAAAAGAAATAACTTCAGATTCATCAACATCTCTTGCCGAAAGAACCCGAGCTAATTGATCTGGCAAGCCGAATTTTTGAGAAATAGCACGAGCTTTATTGATTCCCTGAATATCAAGAGAATCCACCCAAGCTTGACCACAAGCAGAAGATTTAACATCAAGACAATAATGAGATAATTGCATGACTATCTCATAAAATAAAAGTAAAAAAAATACAATTAACGCTTAACGATAAAGCGCTCCACTCCTTCTTTATAATATATAAAAATATAATGATAGCTTATTTATAAAGTACTATTTTATCGTTTTTATTTTCTCTTGACGCAAACCATAAGACATTATATCAGACAGGTAGCATGGATTAAGGCATGTTCTGTTGTGGTAATCATTCACAACGTAAAGCAACAAAAAATGCTCTCATGATCATCATATACAGGATTATAGAGAGTTTTAATAATAAAGGGACTTCTATGGTAACTTTTTCACAAAAACCTGCTGAAGTGGTAAAAAAATGGATCCTCATTGATGCAGAAAATCTTGTTTTAGGTCGTCTTGCTACACTCGTCGCTAATCGCTTACGTGGAAAACACAAGCCTACTTTTACTCCACATGTTGATGATGGCGATAATGTTATTGTTATCAATGCAGATAAAGTGGTTCTCACTGGTAAAAAATATACCGATAAAAAATATTACTGGCATACTGGTTATATTGGTGGCATCAAAGAACGTACAGCTCGTCAAATTCTTGAAGGCCGTTTTCCTGAGCGGATTATTGAAAAAGCTGTAGAACGCATGATTCCTCGTGGCCCACTTGGTCGCCGTCAAATGAGAAATCTGCGTGTTTATGCTGGTAGCCAACATCCCCACGAAGCACAACAGCCTGAAGCTCTTGATGTCGGTACCTTAAATCGGAAAAATAAAAGGATTGCTTAATTATGGCTGAACTTAATTCTCTTTCTGAACTTAGTGCCGTGACAAATGCTGTAGAAGTTAATAAAAACATTGCTCCTGTTCACGTACAAAAACTTGATTCACAGGGGCGTTCTTACGCAACAGGGAAACGTAAAGATGCTGTTGCTCGTGTATGGATTAAACCGGGCACTGGAAAAATTACCGTAAATAATAAAGAATTTGAACAATATTTTGCTCGTCCTGTTCTTAGAATGATTCTTCGCCAACCAATTGTTATAGCTAAAAGAGATACACAATATGATGTCGTTGCAACTGTTGCTGGGGGTGGCCTTTCTGGTCAGGCAGGTGCAATACGTCATGGCATTTCTAAAGCTCTGACATATTATGAGCCAGCATTGCGTACTATCTTAAAAAAAGGTGGTTTTCTTACACGTGATAGCCGTGTTGTTGAACGTAAAAAATATGGTAAAGCGAAAGCACGTCGTTCTTTCCAATTCTCAAAGCGCTAATTTTCAAATTTTTTACAACAGTGAAGAGTGCTTCATGATAGTAAAAAACCTCGTTTTGACGGGGTTTTTTATTTTAAAATACAATCAAAAATTATGAACATACATCATAATTATAATGCCCTTGCTTATCACAATTAAAATCTAATCAAATATGAAGTCTCAGTCCAAAAAGGACTTCAACATTGCGATAAAATAAGGAACGGAAATAGGTTTAGACATATATTCCTCACATCCACTCGCACGAATCCGTTCTTCGTCCCCTTTCATAGCAAAGGCTGTTACGGCAACAACAGGGATAGATTTGAGCTCTTCATCCTCTTTTAATTGTTTAATGACATCGATTCCTGATACTTCAGGTAACTGAATATCCATAAGAATAAGAGAAGGCTTTGATAAACGGGCTAGATCTAGTGCAATAAGGCCATTACGAGTCTCAACTGTTTCATAGCCACCCGCTTCTACAAGATCACGAAATAATTTCATATTAAGTTCGTTATCTTCTACGATCATGACTTTTTTTAACATTAGCGTTACTCTTTTTCTACATAAAAGCGTATGAATGTAAATCAGATATACTACCGTTTAGCTAAGATAAAGAAAAAAACACACAAAATGAATGGACTAAGTAGCCCACGGTAAAAGCATTTTTCTGCTCATGATAATAGGGTTTGACGCAATATTTTCTTCAACTTATAGAAATAGAAGCTGAAATATTAGTATGATTACATCATCATAAAGCTTTTAGCTGGTTATATTACACTTTGTGCTAATAAATAGCTCTATAATCCTTAATACTATCTGTTTCATCACGAAACGGTTGTGAATTCATAAACCAGGTTAAGCTCTATATTTCTCAAAATAAATCAAATCAGTGATCTCATATGACCTGGCTAATTTGCAAATATGGGATTTTGATACGATCCTTACTCAAGAATACCTCCCTAAAAATATCATAATCTACTTCAAATGATCCTTTTACTTTCTCATATTGTTTTGTGCTTTAAAATAAACACTTACATCAGAAAAAGTACCACACACAAATTTTGTAAATCTGATCAATGTCTACATGAAAAAGAAATAATTCAAATTACTGCGATGGAAAATATTTTGCTACTAATGCATAAAGAATTGCTGCTGTTTCAGCATCTAGAATTCCATCATACGTTTCTTGGCGAAAATGCATCTGAAATGCTCGAATCAAAGCCTCATATCCACTTTCAGTATTTGCAATTGAGGTATCATATCCATATTTCCTTAGTTGAGCAACAATCTCTGATTGAGATGGAATATTTTTGAGAAATTTAGCTTGATATTCCTCCTTAAGATCATCATCATACCATGCTCCAATACCTACTCTATAGAGCTCTTTCCAGGGAAAAGATGGACCTGGATCACTTTTCCGTGTAGGAGCAATATCACTATGGGCGACAACATTAGTCGGCACAATATCTGGATAACGTTGCAAAATATTCGCCCCAAGTTCTTTAACTGCATCAATTTGTATTGGATTATAAGGAGGGAATCCTCCAGGATCACCAGTGGCTAAATTAACTATCTCAATCCCAATAGACGTATCATTCAAATTTGTACGCCCAGCCCATGAACTAACACCAGCATGCCACGCACGTTCATTTTCATCAACTAAATTAAAAATACGCATATCTTTAAAACCTGCTTCAATATACGTTTTTTCTGAGGGATCCGGAATAAGATAGTGAGCACTAACCTTAGCTCCTGTCAAAGCTGCAATGGACACTTCAAAGTCAATTGCAGTATAATGTAATACTAAAAAACGAACCCGACGATTAAAGCTTTTTACAGAGCGATAGCTATTATAATCAATTTTATACATAGAAAATCCTTACTTTTTAGCTAAATAAATTATTATAAGTAAGTGGTATACAAAATTAATATTAGTACTATTTTAAGAATTTTTTATGATAAAATTAATATCTATGTGCTATTCTGAAATATTTATAATTGTACTTTTAAAAAATACAGGAAGATAACATAACCTTCATATAAGAAAAGAGGGATATATGTCTCCTATAATAATCAAACATTTTGATAATCATTACATTTTTAAAAAGATTCAAAAGGAAAATTCATTCATGATAAAAATAGGAAAAGAGCTTATAAAAGATGTCTTTTTTCTATTTCTTAATGGCAGAAACATTTTCAATAACTCTGATTGACGATAAAATACTTTTTCATGAAAAGAACCGAGAGATAAAAAGTTTTTTCTGACTTTTTTTACAAAAAAGAATAACTATCACTTGACCGTTTTGGTTAACACGCTGCGCATTATCATAACCAACATATCCAAGAAGCTCACGCTCCGATAGTTTTTTCTGCTGTAATCAATTTTTTTTGATTAAAGACCAAAAAACAATACAGTATTGTATGTAAATAATTGGGCTTGCAGCTTACATTCATGAGTAATCATAATTTATAAATTACTCACAGAAAACTCAGTAAGAAAAAACAGAAGATACATTTATATCATTCTGTTTTTTACCTAGACCACTAAAAGAAGTGGTATTACTAAATAAGCTCACATTTTCATGCAAACGCAGGCGTTCTCTTAATTAAGGATATCCTTGTGATTTTGTGTAATTTATTACCGTGCTCTCCGTTTCACTTTCTTTTTCTAGCACACCGCAACCTGAAGAGAATAGTGCTCTCCTAGTGGCCTAATGGTACTCTTACAAACATGTTCTTTCAAAGTCTTCTGTACACTAGGACTGCTACTCATATCACGCCGAAATGCAGGCAATCTCATCCAAAACACCCTAGGAATAGTCTCACTAGTGTAACGAGTTAAATCGTCCAAACCAACTGGTCCTTTTCTTTCTGCTTCTGCAGCGGTTACTGGTGCTACGACTGAAGACAAAGCAGAACATAAAGCTGCAACGAGAACGATACGTTTCATGAGATAAATTCCTCCATAAATAATTAAATTTACAAAAAATAATTAAATTTACAAAGGATCCCATTGAAGGATCCTGATTACAGGTTAGCAGTACACATTTCGGCCATAATCGTCAATCAAATAATGTCTCTTTTGTGTTCTTTTTTTGTCTTTATTATCGGTTTTGCATTCTATATCTTTCAGTCTCTCATCCCCTTATTACGCCTCTTCCGCGTGTTTTTCACAAAAACAAAAAACTACAACTTCTTGCCTTTTGCCTTATTCTTCATGTCAATGCTTAAACTCTCCAGTATCCTTCTGCATAAAAATCTTGCTCCTAGCGAATCTTGAAGTTCCTGTTACAGAAATAGAGGGAGAGAATAGTCAAAAATTGAAATCTTCTAATGATACAATTAGTATTATAAGGTAGTATCATAAGCATTTAGATTAATGGAAACAGCATAAGGGGATGTGTTCCATAAATAAAGACTTCCCAAAAGTTATATAAGGGATTCTGAATGTGAAGAGTTACGCGTAAGAGGCGTTGCATTTCTTATAACCGCATCTATCCATATGAATCAGAAACAGCAGACAAAGCTAAAGCTAATGACATTGAGGCATCATGGAGATGGCTTGCTCTGGCCAAACAACGCATTTAAAGCTCCCACATATCACAACAGACGGTGACGTGATATGAAACAAAGGATAGATGAATGGTTTCAAGCGCAGTTCGGAAAAGTGACAGCCTCAAACATTGATTGTATCGTCAACAAAACAGTGAAAAGTTTACCAACCAGCAAATATGAAAACTTATAAATTAAACTCATCACAAAAAGATAGAAAAGAGCCAGTTTCAAACAGATGTCTTTCTTCCCATTTTGCCCAAATTAGCTGCTACACTCGCAACGGGTCCAATTGGTGATGAGACGTTTATCTGTAGTAAAAGCGAAAAAAATTCATCAAAGAAAGCTTTGTCAACATGTTTCGTAAAGCCCTGTAACCAGGCAGGCATAAAAAAATCAGCCCATGGATTAAGAAAATTGGCTGCAACAAGAGCAGCCAATTCAGGAGCTACAGTTTCACAAATGAGAGCACTTTTTGGGTGGACCGAAGATAGCATGGCATCCCTTTATCCTAAGAGGGCAGATCGCAAAAACTTGTTCTAGAATCCATAAAAAAACTACAAAAAGTGCGGGATAAACTCTAAAAAATCAATAAAATCAAAGGACTTTCCTTAATCTTTACATAACTCATTGAATCTATTGACAAATGGCGGAGAGAGAGGGATTCGAACCCTCGATACGGTTTCCCGTATACACGCGTTCCAGGCGTGCGCCTTCAACCACTCGGCCACCTCTCCAAAGACCTGTGCACTATATCCAGAAAGAAATAACACGCAAGCTTAAATTCTACATATAAAATTCAAAAAAATACTTTATTCACTAAAACAATAATCCTGTAAACTAAATTACCCTTACAGTTTCTATTGTTGCAAAGGAAAATACCTTTCCCTCAAACCATCAAAAGAAGTAACAAAAGAAAATATTTTGCTACCTTTGATCTCAGAAAAGATATTGACTTTTCCCTTCTACTCTATTTGTGACTCAAAATCAGCCCTAAAAGTGATTGGGCTAAACAAACCTTATTATTATCATCGCACTGCATGTACTGCATGTAATGAATAAGGATAAGTTCCCCCCCCCTCTCAAACACAAAAACCGGATCAATAATGTCTGCTCTTTGGTAGCATCAGCAAGGGCATAACTGCCTGATCACTAGCCTGTAATACAAGAGACTAACTAAAAATCGTATAATCACCTTTATCGTAAATTACCTAAATCACATTATAGATACTCTGCTTAATTGATCAGCTTTCATCACAAATCAAAGTTCAATAATGAAAAAATCGCGTCATGATACGACGTTTTCATCTGGTGTGCTACAGGGAACAGACAGTTGCGATGGATGACTATGTAAAAATTGTTCTCTTCATCAGAAAAACTTTCGCCCTTGCCTAATAGATACCTAATAGCAAGGGCGAACAAAAAACTTACAAGAATATTCTGATCTTTTATATTAATTCAGTGTAATACTTACTCCCGCACCTATACCCCAATGGCCTCCAGCAGTAGTCGCAGAAAAATTAGATTGGATCTTTCCATCTTCAGACGTATAACCCGTACCCAAAGCAAATGCGGATTGACTGCGCCACATACCACTTCCAAACGCAAAACTTAATCTTCCAGGTGTATCATTATAACGCAAGTTAGACACTGCCAAACCAATCGCTGCAGCCTGTCTAGCCTCTTTACGTGCACCTTCAATCCCATAACTTAAGGCCTCAAACTTCATATCTGTATAGCCTTTAGCCTGAGAAACAGCATCGTCGATGGCATTAACAACGATATTCTTTATTTTACCATCCGTGTATTTTTTTGCATCATTGAGAACAAGTTTCATCTGTTCCTGAGTATAATCATGCAACTGACCACCGTTAACTGCTTCTTGTGATCCTTTTTCAATTTTACCATCAGCAACATTGTCAATAGTTACAGGTTTACCAGAATCTCCACCTTGTAAAACAACTTTATTAGTCTTTTTGCCACTCTCATCTCTTTGATAGCTAACGGCTCCATCGGCAAAATGGTTAACCGTATTTTCAATACTATCAACCTGTTTACTAACATCATTTACTTTATTTTCAACGTTAGTAACACGCTCATTAGTCTCCCAAAGCTGACCACCATTGACAGCATCTTCTGAACCTTGCGCGACTTGACCATCGGCTACATTAACAATCTTACTGGGCTTACCGTCATGACTAGCATCATAAGCTCCTTTATCCTTGCTCCAACCTAAAGAATCTGACTCTGCTTTGTTTTGATCTACCTTGTTTTCAACTTCCTGAAGGCGATCATTCATGCCGGACATACTCTCATTCACACCACCAAAAGCATCAGCAACATTGTTATAGGCCTTTTCACTAGAGGTACCATTAGTACCGAAGTGAGAAACCTCGTAAGTAGGAGCTGTCCATTTTCCATTATTATATCCAGCGCCACCGCCAAAATAATGAGAAAATATATCGCTTATAGTATAAATCTGGCCAAAGTGTCTGGAAATCTCATTCTGAATATTATCAAGAGAATCATTAACAGCAGAAAAGGCAGAGCCAACATTATTATATTGCTTTCCTTCAATAGTGTAAGTTGGTGCTTTACCACTACTTATGTCCGCACCACCGCCGAAATATTGTGATACGTTTGTATGAGTTTCATCAACACGATGATTTAAGTTATGAACCTCTTCATTAGTTTCCCAAAGCTGTGCACCATTAATAGCTTCAGTTGATTCTTCTGTAACTTTACCACCTGAAATACCGGAAATAGTCCGCCTTACACCATCCTTATTCAAGATATTAATTTCAGTGCCACTATTTCCTGCACCAATGGTGATACGACCATTTTCATCTTCATTTTCTCCTTGCTGAATAAGGCCACTTCCTTTTATTGCCTCTTTTACCTTGTTTAGCTGTGCAACATTAACGGCATCACCGTCTAAAACACCATCTGCTAATCCTGTAAGTGTTTTATCTCCAGCATTAATACCACCAGCAGTTACTGATGGACCATTCTTACAAGCAGTACCATCATTACACCCTTTAATCACTAAACCAGCATTACTTAAACTGCTCAATCCTGTTGTTATGCGACCAACTTCAATGTGCTCAGCCAAATCAAAAGTTAGCTTGTTTTTGTTATCTTTTGTTATAACAAGATTACTACTTCCAACTGAAAAATCTGCACCATCTGCACCAACAGGCGTAGCATCTGCACCGTTAACAGTAAGCATCCAACCTTTGTCTACCGTTTCTTTTAATGCTTTCAACTGTGAAAAATTAACGGCATCACCGTCTAAAACACCATCTGCTACTCCACGAATATTTTTAGACGCAAAATCAGCACCATCAGCACTTATCTGAGGCCCCCCTTCGATCATTACGCTATTATTATCTAAGCTGATTTTTCCTACTTTTATGCTATTCACATTAATGTCTTTAGCCAAATCAAAAGTTAGCTTATTTTTGTTATCTTTTGTTATGACAAGATTACTACTTCCAACTGAAAAATCTGCACCATCTGCACCAACAGGCGTAGCATCTGAACCGTTAACAGTAAGCATCCAACCTTTGTCTACCGTTTCTTTTAATGCTTTCAACTGTGAAAAATTAACGGCATCATTATCTAAAACAGCATCTGCAACCCCTGTAAGTGTTTTATCTCCAGCATTAATACCACCAGCAGTTACTGATGGACCATTCTTACAGGCAGTACCATCATTACACCCTTTAATCACCAAACCGGCATTGCTTAAGCTGCTCAATCCTGTTGTTATACGACCAACTTGAATATGCTCAGCTAGATCAAATGTTAGCTTATTGCCTGATCTCACAATGCTCAGGTTAGGAGTATCCAAATTGGGATTTTCAACTGAAAAATCTAAGCCATCTGCACCAACAGGCGTAGCATCTGCACCGTTAACAGTAAGCATCCAACCTTTGTCTATCGTTTCTCTTAATGCTTTTAACTGTGCAACATTAACAGCATCAGTCATTTCACTACCAGCTGCAACCCCTGTAATCTGCCGTGTTACCTTCTGACTAACATCACCAATGCTAACTGCACCCCTTGTACTCACCCATACGTGATCACTACTCTTTGTTGTGGCACCAGTCGCAGGATTATAACCAGAAACGTTATGCTCAGTACTAGCAATGGATGCAGTACCCAAAGCAACACCAGTATCAGCAATTACATGTGCACTCGCACCAATAGCAACCCCAGCACTCCCACCTTGCCTAACGACAGCTCCCCTGCCCAAAGCAATACCAGCTTCATCACGCACCTGTGCGCTTAACCCAATGGCAACCGCTTCTTTAGAATCTTCTGAAGCGTAAGATCTAACACCTATCGCAATAGCATTTTCAGCTTCCACCATTGCTCCAAATCTCTTACCTTGATCATTTTCTTCCTGTGGGATATCACCACCTATTGCAATAGAACCCCGCTGCTTGGCTAAAGCTTCTGTACCTAAAGCAACCCCATAATCGCCACTTGCCTTTGCTTTGGTCCCTAAAGCAACACTATTTTTACCAAGTGCAACTGCACGCCCACCAACAGCAACCGCAGATGTATCCCATGCCTCCGCTCCTACCCCCATAGCAATAGTTGCTTGCCCTTTAGCAAGCGCAGAAACACCATAGGCTTGTGCTCCCCCACCATTTGTAGTTGCACCTGCACCAAAAGCTGTTGAATAATTACCTGACGCATAAGATCCACAACCAGTCGCAAAGGAATAAACCCCAAAAGCAGTAGGCATAACGTTACTATGACCACCGGTAGTAGAGCTCCCCATATAACCACCGTTGGAGGATGTTACACCATCAGCTTCCCACTTAACCTGTTCAGTCGTAACACCATAAGGATGACGGTTGAAAAACTCGCCATTATTAACAAATCTCTCATATTGCTCCTCTGCACTGATTTCTTTCACTGCTCTTGATGACTGTGGTAAATGTTTACCACGATCAGTAACATTATCCACACCACACCAATTATTATCACCAGCCAAAACAATACTTCCATGACTACCATTTGAATAAGGAATACTACCATCGTTCGAGCTTTGAACATTGCTTCCTAGTATAGCAACATTAGCAGCGAAAACAGGAGAAACACTTGATAAAAGTGCAGCCATGACAGTTCCTAACGAAACCGCTTTAACCAAAGGTGAACAACGAAGAGAATGATGACAATTTAAATCATTCTCCTCTGGTATTAGATACAATTTTTTCATAACAAACCCCTCAATAAAAAATACATTTAAACGCTAAAACAAAAGTCCAGCACCATAACAGCAAGCAAAAGAGTGCCACTCGCAAAACCGCTCTTGCGCACTAAAAAATTAATAAACAAAGATAAATTTCGTAACTTCGATGCCAAATTTACAGAAGCATCATCCTACAATCTCTAAAAGGAGACTGGATCTCAGAGAAAGCTAAAACTTCTCCTGCCAAGCATCTCAAAACAAAGAAAAAAGCAAAACATACAATTTATCTGAAAATATTGTATACCCCCTATCAGAAAACAGCGCGGCTTACCTTTCGATAAAAACAGCCTTTATTAATAATCTATCTTCCCTTCAGATAAAGCGTGTCAAAAAAATGGCAAGAGTATGACTCAAATAATTTTTTAATCTATTTTAAAAATGTGTCCTAATAGACCTTTAAACATATGAGATAAGCATAACTGCGTGATGTAAGCATCGGTAATATGCAAAAAATAACTATACAACAAAGCTTTCCATCTGCCTTTTATCTGGAAATCGCTGATAATCACCCAATGATTAACTTTGGACTGCTGCAATGCTTTAACTTAAAAATGATTCAAAGTAAGATCACATATCAAATGACTTAAATTTATAACAAGCACATTTATAAAATAAAGCCTATTCACGAATATTTGGTATCTTGCTGCAAGCTTTTCGCTGGCTTATTCATTATTGGCATCACACGCGAAATCTACATCATTTGACATCATAGCTTTAACACATTAAAGTATTTTCTGTGGTCTCGTATACCTTTGAAAGCTACATTAAAAGATTTATCCTAAATTTTGATCAAATTTTTGAACAAATAATATCAACTTTACATCAATTGTCTTCTGTATATAAACCAATATGAAAGCATCAAAATCATTGAAACGTTTTTCTTCTTTACGACTCACTTTTATCATGCTTTTATGTGCGTGACTGCCTTTTTTGTTAGCCTATTTGTGTCTTAAATAATAAAGGGAATCCTCTAAAAATGGATCACAAACGAAATTTAGATGAAGGGCATAAAAGAAAATTGCAACGTGGTTTAGATAATCGCCATGTGCAACTTATCGCTATTAGTGGTGCTATTGGCACAGGTCTTTTTATGGGCTCAGGGAAAACAATCAGTGTTGCTGGTCCTTCAATTATATTAGTTTACTCTATTATTGGTTGTGTTTTATATTTCATAATGCGGGCCATGGGAGAGCTGCTGCTTTCTAATACGCAATATCGGTCTTTTATCGACTTTTCAGCTGATTTATTGGGACCAAGCGCTGGTTTTTTTATTGGCTGGACTTACTGGTTGTGCTGGATTGTAACCGGAACCGCAGATATTATTGCTATTGTCAATTATACGCAATTTTGGTGGCATGAACTCAACCCCTGGATCCCTGCTCTTATCTGTATCTTTTTCTTTTTAGTATTTAACCTTGTAGCAGTTAAACTATTTGGTGAGCTTGAATTTTGGTTTGGTCTCATTAAAATTGCAGCAATTTTAGTATTAGTCTTTGTTGGATTATATATGATCCTTGTTGGCTTTACCTCTCCCAATGGGACTATCTCCTCTTTTAATCATGTATGGAACAATGGAGATATTTTCCCTCGAGGTATGATGGGATTTTTTGCGGGTTTTCAGATTGCTATTTTTTCTTTCGTTGGTATTGAACTTGCTGGTACAGCAGCAGCTGAGGTAAAAGAGCCTGAAACAGTCTTGCCAAAAGCAATCAATTCAATCCCTATACGTATCGTATTCTTTTATATTGTTTCTCTCATTGTGATTATGTCAGTCACACCTTGGAATCAAATTATGCCACATAAAAGCCCATTTGTAGAAATGTTTCTGCTTATTGGTATCCCAATTGCTGCTGGCTTAGTTAATTTTGTTGTTTTAACATCAGCAGCATCTTCAGCAAATAGTGGTGTTTTTTCTACTAGTCGTATGATATATGGACTTGCTATTAAACGAGGAGCGCCTAGCTTTTTAGGAAAGCTTTCCAATAACTCTATTCCTTCTAATGCATTACTCTTTTCTTGCTTATGCATTTTACTAGGATATACAATTTTATCATTATCCCCAACAATCATAGATGCGTTTACAATCGTCACTACCATTTCAGCAGTTTTATTCATGTTTGTATGGTCTTTAATTTTGGTCAGCTACATTGTCTACCGTCGTAACCGCCCTACACAACATGCTATGTCAATCTATAAAATGCCAGGAGGCGTTTTTGTTTGCTGGGGTATTCTGGCCTTCTTTGCGTTTATCGTCTTTTTATTGACATTAGAACCCGATACCTTAATCGCTCTAAAATATACCCCATTATGGTTTGTTTTTTTGGGTATCGTATATTTCATGTTTGGAAATAAGAGTTTTAGTTCACACAAAAAATGAAAAAAGTATATCTAAAAGGCTTCTTTTTAGCCTTTTATGTGTTCTGATCTTTTTATATAAATCCGGTTGGAACTCAGCTGTGTTTTTTATCAACCGGAGCACTAGATTTAGTTAAAGCCATCATAGAGCGGATTTTATCTCCAGTCTGTTCAATGAGATGGTTGCTATTTAATCGCCGCATATCTTTAAAACGGGCTGCACCTGCTCTATATTCCTGAATCCATTCTGATGTAAATTTACCTGTCTGGATATCTTTTAAAATACGTTTCATTTCTGCTTTTGTTTCATGGGTAATTACACGTGGACCAGACACATATTCACCCCACTCAGCTGTATTAGAAATCGAATAATTCATGTTCGCAATACCACATTCATAAATGAGATCAGCAATGATTTTAATTTCGTGCAAACACTCAAAATAAGCCATTTCCGGTGCATAACCCGCTTCAGTCAATGTTTCAAAACCTGCACGAATAAGCTCAACAAGCCCACCACAAAGAACCGCTTGTTCACCAAAAAGATCTGTTTCACATTCTTCTCTAAAGGTCGTTTTCATTATACCAGAACGTCCACCCCCAATACCACAAGCATAGGATAATGCTAAATCATGTGCATTACCTGAAACATCCTGCTCAACCGCAATCAAGCAAGGAATACCTCTACCATGCTGATATTCACTGCGTACTGCACGACCTGCACCTTTAGGAGCAATCATCACAACATCAACTGTTTTTTTAACTTTAATTAAACCAAAATGAATACTCAAGCCATGAGCAAAAGAAATAGCTGCTCCATCACGTAAATGATCATGGATATGTTCTTTATAAATGTCAGCTTGCAATTCATCAGGTGTTGCTATCATGATAAAGTCAGCCCATTGCACCGCTTCAGCAACACTCATAACTTCAAAACCATCTGCTTCAGCTTTTTTCGTTGTCATTGATCCTGAATGCAAAGCAATTCGTACATTTTGAACACCAGAATCTTTTAGATTTAATGCATGCGCATGTCCCTGTGCACCATAACCGACAATCGCTACTTTTTTTTCTTTAATCAAATTAACATTAACATCGCAATCGTAGTAAACACGCATAAAAGTGCTCCATTATATCTAAATTGAAATTCAGACTTTTTCTATCCGATTAAGAAAAAAATGCTTTTCAACAATTAAACTTTTATTCATCAAAAAAAATAAATATTAAATAATTTTATGATTTTCCTATTAAAAATAAAAAAGCAATAAACCTAAAAAAATCTTAAAAAACACCCTAATATAAAAATAGAATTTATCTGATATTCTATAAAAAAGATACATTATAAAAAATAATACTTCTGAAGAGAAATATAATCTAAAATCTTATTTTTTATTCTTTTCATGATGTCATCAAAAAATATTACAGAAAAAGCATAAACAATTATATTTTACTCAATTTTTTATGTTTCTGAATTCATACAAAAATTCTGAACAAACTTTATTTTTTATATGCAATAGACAAATCGTATAAAACCGATACAAACAAAAACTCTTCTGATCAAAATTTCTTCAAACAGAATGCTTGGCTAACCAAACAGACCTTGAGCAAATATAGTTATGATTGCTATTTATATGCACATTCGACAAATTCAGCTGTATACTACTAAAGCCAATCAAAGTAAAAGCAGTTCAATAATATTTTTTTATAAAGAGAAATATTGACTAATTATATAAACATTACAGTAAATTGTTCTTCTAAAACAGAATCAATTCAATGATGCTATGTATAAAATCCAATTAGAAAAAAGATTTACACCAATAATTTAGTAAAACGCTGGACTGTTTCATGCATCCCATATTTTAAAGCATCAGCAATAAGTCCATGACCAACGGAAACTTCATCAAACCAAGGGATCTGACTAATAAGAGCAGG
The DNA here is from genome assembly GCF_000015445.1 of Bartonella bacilliformis KC583. NCBI lineage: Bacteria > Pseudomonadati > Pseudomonadota > Alphaproteobacteria > Hyphomicrobiales > Bartonellaceae > Bartonella > Bartonella bacilliformis. The sequence goes on from NC_008783.1 coordinate 944,333, forward strand.
AAGATTAGCAACGGTTAAATCATGCCCTGCATTGATGCCTAATTCTAACTCTTTAGCTTTTTTTGCTGCTAAAAAAAGTTTATCCAATTCGTGATCTCGTGTTTTTTTGTCTTTAAACGCACCACCATACAACCCAGTGTAAAATTCTACACGATCAGCACCAATTTTTTTAGCAATATCAAGACCTTCTAAAACCGGATTAGCAAATAATGATACACGAATTTTTTTTTCCTTCAAACGCTGAATAATAGGTGTCAAAAATTCTGCATCTTTGGCAAAATCCCAACCATGATCAGAGGTTGACTGATCTGGACTATCAGGCACGAGAGTAATCTGATCAGCATATTTTTCTGCTAAATCCAAAAATGTATCACTTGGATAACCTTCAATATTAAATTCAGCAGCAGGAAAATTATGATTAATTAAAAAACGCATATCTGGTAAATCAGAAAAACGAATGTGCCTCTCATCTGGTCGGGGATGAACCGTTAAACCTGCTGCACCAGCGGCAAGCGCTATATGCCCCATATCGATAACATTAGGCCATGGTAAATGACGCCGATTACGCAAAACAGCAATAGCATTGAGATTGACTGAAAGTTTCACTGCCATTTACAGTCACCTTTCCATAAATATTCAAAAAACAATTGATCTCCTCATATAATATCAGACAAGGAAAATATTCCTTTATCTTATCGAACAATCGTTAAACGTTCTGCTGAACGTGTAATTCCTGTATAAAGCCAACGTGCATACATATCACGAAATGCAAAACTTTCATCAAATAAAACGACATTATCCCATTGTGATCCTTGAGCTTTGTGCACAGTTAATGCATATCCATAATCAAAATCATCATATCGTTTTCTTAATTGCCATGAAATTGTATTATCAACGCTCTCAAATATTGCTTTTAAAAGCTTAATTTTCACTACCCCAAACTCGCTCTCTTCTGGCTTAACGAGAAGATTGATACCTGGCTTAACAGTTTCTTTCTGTGAAGTCAGAACTTTCCATAAAGAACCATTCAATAAGTTTTTAGCAGGATCATTACGCAAACATACGAGTTTATCTCCAGCCTGCGGATAATTGGCTGTAAATCCTTTTAACTCACGCAAACGCCTGTTATAAAGATAACGTGTTCGATTAATCCCCACTAACAGCTGATCAGCATCAAGGACTAATTTCTGGTCAACTTCTTTACGTTTGATAACACGTGCCATCCCATAATCACCATAAGCGATATCACGCCCCTCACGTACATCCATTGCTAAACGAACAATCGGATTATCACGTGCTTGTCGGTGAATTTCTGATAAAAGAAAATCCGGTGTACCTTCAGAGAAAAAACCACCCCCAGATATAGGAGGCAACTGGCCTGGATCACCAAGAACAAGAAGTGGTACCCGAAAACTCATTAAATCATGCGCCAATTTTTCATCGACCATTGAACATTCATCAACAATAACCAGTTTGGCTTGTGCAATCGGACTCTGTCGATTCAAAGCAAATGTTGGCGCAATCGATGTCTTTCCTGTTACTTCATCAGAAACTTCTTCTTCTCCACGAGGACAATAAATCAATGAATGAATAGTACGAGCATTACTCGCGCCCTTAGAACGCAAAACTTGCGCTGCTTTACCTGTAAATGCAGCAAATTGAACAGAACCATCAATTGTTTCCGCAAAATAACGAGCAAGCGTCGTTTTCCCTGTCCCAGCATAACCAAAAAGGCGAAAAACAGGAAAACGTCCATCTTTCAACCATGCGGCAACAGCCTTCAATGCATTGTCCTGCTCCAACGAAAACTGCATAACTCACCAAGATAAGGTTCGCATACAAAAAGCAAATATTGTGAAAATAAAACAACTCTTAAAATAAGATTTGATTGTTACGATATTTTCTGAAACGCAGTTCATTTTTTACTACTCGCTGAATATTCTTCAATTCTTTTACCAATAACGAAGTAACAACCACAACCAATTGTTCCAAAGCTATTAGAGATTATCCATCATTTTAATCAATCAAAATGACAATAATTCTCCTTATCTTTAATATTTTTTTAAGATTTTCATTCAAAATCCCCCCTTCTTGAAGTTTTCAGTGCTCTTTAATTGTATTAAGAGATGATTTTCCATTCTTCATTAAATTGGTGACGAAACCACGTCATCTGCCTTTTTGCATATTGTCTAGTTCGAGTTTTAGCGACTTCAATAGCATTCTCAAAATTTCTACATCCGTTTAGGTAATCCATAAATTCGAGCACACCAATAGCTTTCATCGCTGGTGATAAAGGAGAAATTGTAAGCTGCTTCATAACCTCTACTTCTTCTAGAGCTCCTTTTTTAACCATATGATTAAATCGCTCGTTAATACGCTCATATAGTAATTGACGTGGAGGCAGGAGAAGAATTTGTTCTAAACAATCTTGTGCAATCAAAGATTTTTTTTTTTACTTTGCCACCAACTTAGCTTCTTGCCAGTTGCCTCATACACTTCCAAAGCACGTACGATACGTTGACCATCTTGTGAAGAAACACGCTCAGCTACAACAGCATCAACCTGCAATAATTCACGATACAGACTTTCAGCTCCTTCTTTATAAAGCCTCATTCGCCATTTTTGCCGCAAAATATCTGGAATATCAGGAATCTCTGAAATTTCTCCTAAAAGTGCACGAAAATACAATCCTGTTCCACCGACAAAAATGAGTTGTTTTAACTTGATTGTACTTAAAAGCTTAGCAACATCACACAACCACTGTCCTACTGAATAGCTAAGAGTAGGACTTACATAACCATAAAGATAGTGCGGAACAATCATAGTATCAGCTTTTGTTGGTCTTGCCGTTAAAATATTCAACACATCATACACTTGCATTGAGTCAGCATTGATAATAACAGCATTCCTTTCCTGCGCCATTTTCAATGCAAGCTCTGATTTTCCACTTGCAGTTGGACCAGCTATCAATGTAACCGTTCTGTGTGTCATGAACGAAAACCTTTATGACTATCAATCAACAAGTTATTGCAGCATTCATTACTGAGCCTAAAGCATAATATAGAAAGATAGAGCTCTTCTCCTCAAATTTTGCCATTTGAGAAGTATCCATGCACTCCATGGAAGCTTTTTACTGCAATGTTTCTCTATCTTTTGAAAAAAGAAAAAAGCAATATAATGACTTTAAATCTAAAAATATATTGAAGTACAACCTTTTAATATTGCTTCAAGAACAAACATCCAACACAAAAGTTCTTACTTTAAAATATAAACCCTACCACATTGACCACTTAGCTGATGAAGCAGAGTTGCGCGAAGATATTCCTTTATATCAAGATATCAAAGCACTAGCCATGAATAGTAACATTCTTTTTCAATGAACACTGCATAAACATATTTTCTTATCAAGCTGATATTTGAAACGTAAAAATACTAAAAAAGTCATCTTAATCATAACAAAAAATACATTAATAAAACCCATAAAAATTCTATTTCATAGAAATAAAAGAAAGACTTATTAAAAAAATCAATCCATTTGAATCGTTACAAACCGCAATTCTCCATCTGGGCGAGCAACAATAAATAAAGCATTTTTACGCCCAGCTTCACGTAATTTATGAAAACGTTTTTTGGCATCATCAATTGTAGTAACCGCACTTTGATTGATATCAATGATTACCTCACCAACTCGAATACGCTTTTTATCAGCCTCACTATTCTTTATAACGGATGTTACAACCAGCCCATTGACTTTATCAACGATTGAATAACGTTGGCGCAAATCAGCCGTAAGTACGGATAATCTCATTCCCATGAATTCCATTGCTACATTCTCTGATGTAACATCGCCTTTTTTATCATTAAACTTTTCTACCGTATTTTCATTCGAATCTGTTTCAGCCAAACGACCAAGCTTAACTTTTACTACTTTTTCCTCTCCATTACGTAAAATTGTAACGTCCACCACCTGCCCCTCTAAGCTTTCTGCTATTAAACGCGGCAAATCACGTGCATTCTTAATTTCAGTTTTCCCAAAACGAAGAATAATATCACCAACATGTAACTGGCTATTATCCACCCCTGTATTTTCTATTTTACCTGCAACCAGCGCTCCAATAGCTTTGTCTAATTTTAGACTTTTCGCAATATTATCTGTTATTGGTTGAATCCGGACAGCCAACCAACCACGCCTTACTTCCCCAAAATCACGCAATTGATTAATAATAGAAATAGCCATAGCAGATGGTATAGAAAAACCAATACCTATCGATCCACCAGAAGGAGAAACAATAGCTGTATTAATCCCGATTACCTCACCGTTTCCATTAAAGAGTGGTCCTCCTGAATTACCTTGATTAATTGCTGCATCTGTTTGAATAAAATTATCATAAGGACCAGCATTAAGATCACGATTGCGTGCAGAAATAATTCCTACCGTTACACTACCACCAAACCCATAGGGATTTCCGATAGCCATAACCCAATCACCAATACGTGCCTTTTCTGAATCACCAAAACGCACAGCTGTTAATTTTTTATTTTCTGGTTTCACCTGCAGCAAAGCTAAATCTGTCTTACTGTCTTTCCCAAGCAATTTTGCTTTTAGCTTTGTACCATCAGAAAAATTAACCTCAATATCATCAGCATCAGCAATAACATGGTAATTTGTAACGATAAGCCCCTTTTGCGCATCAATTACAAAACCTGATCCTAGAGAACGCATTTTTCGTAACTGGCTGTTTTTCTCACCATCTTTTGGCACAAAAAAATCATTAAAATATTCTTGTAATAGTGAACCTTTGGGAATAGCAGGCACAAGAGTATGTTCACCCTGCTCAGTGCCATCAACTTTTTGTACTATAGAAATATTCACGACTGTATTTAAAAGCGCAGCCGCTAAATCAGAAACTGATAACGGTGCATTTTTCTGTAAAATATTACTGGACCAACTGATTGACCCTGACAAAAATAAAACCACACAGACGGTAATTATTGTATAAAAACGCTTTAGCAACATATTTTTACCTGAGACATACGTTTGACCAATATTATGATCAAAAAATTATTAAATTGATTTATACAACCAGCGTCCCACCTTACAACACTATACCATCTTCATCTGAAAAAAAGAAAGCATGGACAAAAACTTTAATAGAAAAGCTCATCCATAATCTATTCTTTCATTTATGAACTAGCAATTACTAATTATTGTTTTCTATCAAAAGTTTATGCAGATATTCTATTTACTTTGCGACAAATTACGAAAATAGAAAAAGAAATCTTCTTTGGGTGAAATCACCATCGATGTACTCTCTAAGTTCTTATATTGCTCCATTGCTAGCCAAAAATCATAAAATGATGGATTGGCTTTCCTTGCATTTAGTAAAAGGCGGATACTTTCAGCTTGACCCTCACCACGAGTAATTTCAGCATCACGCTTTGCTGCCGCTACAATTTCCTCATATTCACGATTAGCTTCTGCTATAATCCGATCCCTTTCTTGCTGACCACGAGCACGAATATGTTCTGCTACTGCCTCACGTTCAGCTGCCATTTGTCGATATACATCTTCTAACACAGCATCAGTCAAATCGGTTTTGCGAATGCGTACATCAACAATAGAAATACCTAATGAGCCGGCATCTACAGAAAATTGCCGCTGGACTTCGGCCATCATTGCTCCACGCTCATCTGATAATGCTGCTTTGAATTCTCGTCTCCCATAAACAGCACGTAAAGCGTCAATAAAACGTGGTGCAAGATTTTCACGTGCAGCAATTTGTGGCCGCCCTGATGCAATACGCTGCAGAAACAATTTAGGATCTGCGATACGGTATATAAAGAATGCATCTACTTCATAATAGGCACCACCACGGACCTGCACAGACTGAGTAGGTAAATCATAACGCAATAATCGATTATCAATAATAACTGTCTGATCAAAAAAAGGAACTTTAAAATAAATCCCAGGATTAAGCTCTACGTTAACAATTTGTCCGAAGCGTTTAACTGCTACCTGCTGACGAGGATAAACAATAAAAACAGATGCCCACAAAGAAACTAAAACGAACACTAGAGTACCCAAAAGAAAAAAGAAACGAGACTGCTGCATAATCAACGCCCTCCAGAAATATCAGAACCCAATCGCGATGCAGGACGTTCTGATGTTATGGTTGCTTTTTCTGATGCACTACGCAACAATTCATTAAGCGGTAAATAAGATACGGCTGGAGAATCTACTTGATCTAAAACTAACTTATTGGGTGAAGAGAGAATACGACCCATTGTTTCCATATAAATACGATAGCGAGCAGCTTCTGGTGAAATTGCAGCTTCACGAGCTATAGCTGCAAAACGCTCAGCACGCCCTGTTGCTTCCTCAATCATCTGTACTTTTTCACCTTTGGCGACTTCCCGTGTACGAGAAGCTTCACCATTAGCTAAACCAATCTTAGTAAAACGTACACGATTACCCTCTTCAATCATCCGCCCACGCGCTTGCTCTGCTTGTTGAACGAAATTAAATGCAGCAGCAACTTTAGTAGGAGGAGCAGCCTCACTAATCGATACACGATTTATATCAACACCAAGCTGATATTTATTCACTGTCGACTGAATAATCTTTTTAACATCATCAGCTACTTCTTCTTTTTTGTCACGTAAAACATCATCAACCGGCCGAGAACCAATTACTTCACGCATTGCACTCTCTGCAACCTGACGAACTGTTCCTTCTTGGTCATTTACATTAAACAAGAATTGGCTTGGATTGGAAATCCTATAATACACAGAAAAATTAACATTCACGATATTCTGATCGCTCGAAAGCATCAAACCTTCACTTTGCTGTATTTGACCAGATGAACTGCCAATTGCAATTGTTTTTTCAGTTAAGGGCACTTTCATATAAGTTTCAATTGGCCAGAAATGAAAATGCAGACCATCACTAACAATCCCCTCCTTAGGCACCCCAAAACGTAACTCTACCGCTTGTTCATTTTGCTGAATAATATAAACAGATTGAAAAAGCCAAAAAAGCAATGCAAGAAAAAACAGTATGATGAAAATACCACTATCACCAATTTTTTTAAGATGATGCTGCCCTTTACGTAAAATATCATCAATATCAGGACCGCTACTACCGCCGTTTTTACCACCGGAACCAAAAGGATTCTTAGGTGGTGCGTTTTTATCACCACTGGCTTTACTTTTATCGCCATCCCATGGGCCACCGCCATTTTGATTTGTCCAAGGCATTATCACCTCTTTAAATTAGTGTGTCCTTAATTAAATACTCAAGCATGCAAGCCAACTACTTATAGAGTCTTCTTCGCTCACCATGCAGTCAATCAGCTACTTTTAACAATCTTAAACGATCAATGCCGCTCATAAATCACAAAGCGTGTTGGATGACTGTCTTTATCCTGCTCTGGAATATACTGTGTTTCCACAATAGTCCAGTTTTCTTTATCAAAAACAGGAAAAAAACTATCCCCTTCGATAGAAGCTAGAATTTCTGTGAAGAATATTTTATCAGCAATATGTAACCCTTCTTTAAAAATCTCACCACCACCAATAATAAAAACTGCATCTGCACCAGATTGAGACGCTACTTTTTGTGCAATATCATGTGCGTGAGATAAAGAACCTGTAACCACAGCTCCCTCAGCTGTGAACGTGCGATTGCGGGTAATAACAATGTTTGTGCGCCCTGGTAGAGGACGACCAAGAGAATCCCAAGTCTTGCGCCCCATAATAACGGGCTTGCCTAAAGTCAAAGCCTTAAAACGCTTCAAATCTGTTGACAAATGCCAAGGCATCTGACCTTCACGACCGATAACACCATTTTGTGCAACAGCTGCAATCAAATAAACTGGAAAGGTCATACTGCTACCGGTGCCTTGATGTGTGGTTGAGCTTCATAATTAAGCAACTCAAAATCTTCAAATTGAAAAGAAAAAAGATCTGTTACTTTTGGATTTATGCGAATCAATGGCAAAATACCCGGTGTACGCGATAATTGCTGCTTTGCTTGTTCAAAATGGTTAGAATAAAGATGAGCATCACCAAGGGTATGAATAAAATCCCCTACTTTCAACCCCGTAACTTGAGCAATCATCATCGTCAACAAAGCATAAGAAGCAATATTGAATGGAACGCCCAAAAAAATATCTGCCGAACGCTGATAAAGTTGACAGGATAATTTACCATTAGCGACTTGAAATTGGAATAAACAATGACAAGGCGGTAGCGCCATTTCATCTATTAATGCTGGATTCCAAGCTGTCACAATCAAGCGGCGTGAATTAGGATTGTGATTAATCATAGCCAAAAGATTACTAATTTGATCAATATAACGCCCATCAGATGAAGGCCAAGAACGCCACTGATAACCATAAACAGGACCAAGATTCCCATCTTTATCAGCCCATTCATCCCAAATGGATACGCCATGTTCCTTTAACCACGCAATATTTGTATCACCTTTAAGAAACCACAACAGTTCATAAATAATTGATCGCAAATGCAATTTTTTTGTCGTTAACAGAGGAAATCCCTCTTGCAAGTTAAACCGCATCTGATATCCAAAAACTGATCGTGTTCCAACACCTGTTCGATCTGAGCGATCGGTGCCATTATTTAAAACATGAGATAAAAGATCAAGATAAGCTTTCATAATAATATTATGACTGATTCTATCTAATTACAAAAAATAGAAACTTTAGAAATTAATAAAAACACAATTTAAATAAACCCATGCAAAGAATTTTTCATTAAGAAATTGCTACTATACCATTTAAATTGTGATGACGTAAAAGACAAAATGTTGTAAAAGAATCGAGTGTTTAAGTAAATGGTAAAAATGATAAATATAATAGGGATGATTTTATGGGAAATGAAAAAACTTTAGCACCAAACGATTCAAAGAAGCGTGTTTTATCCATTGTATCTAGTGCATCAGGTAATTTAGTAGAGTGGTATGATTTTTACATCTATTCCTTTACATCGATCTATTTTGCGTCACAATTTTTTCCCTCAGATGGTGACGTTATTGCGCAACTTTTAAAAGCTGCGGGTGTCTTTTTTGTCGGTTTTCTTATGCGCCCAATTGGTGGATGGCTCTTTGGTTTCATTGCTGATCGTTACGGTCGTAAACGCTCAATGCTCATTTCTGTCATTATGATGTGTAGCGGTTCATTCCTAATCGCTATACTTCCTACCTATGAAACCATTGGAGTAACAGCAGCATTTCTTTTGCTTTTACTCAGAATGCTTCAGGGACTATCAGTTGGTGGTGAATACGGAACGACAGCAACTTATATGAGCGAAATTGCTATCAAAAATCGCCGATGTTTCTTTAGCTCTTTTCAATACACTACACTGATTGGTGGACAGCTTCTCGCTAGTCTTGTTATATTCATTCTAGCACTTTATTTTACAGAAGATCAGTTAAGAGCATGGGGTTGGCGCATTCCATTTGCTATTGGTGGATTAGCAGCAATTGTTGCAATTTATCTACGTCGTTCTCTCCATGAAACAACAACAAAAGAAAGCCGTTCCAAAGAACAAGCCGGTAGCCTTAGAGGGATTCTGCGCAATCACCGAAAGGCTTTTTTCCTAGTTATTGGTTTTACAGCTGGAGGATCATTAACGTTCTACACCTATACAACTTACATGCAGAAATATCTTATTACGACTACGGGGCTTGATAACCACACAGCCACAACTTTGATGACTGCTGCATTGTTTGTATTTATGTTGCTTCAACCAGCATTTGGTGCCCTAGCTGATAAGATTGGAACAAGAACTTCTCTCCTCATTTGGAGTGGTTTGTCAATTATCTTTACAATTCCTGGACTTCAAATAATTGGCAATACTGATAACACATGGGTTGTCCTGATAACTATTATCGGAATGCTATGCATTATAAGCTTTTATACCTCTGTCTCTGGTATCGTGAAAGCAGAAATGTTCCCTTCCTCAGTCCGAGCAATGGGAGTTGGATTTTCTTATGCTATTGCTAATGCAATATTTGGTGGATCCGCTGAATCTGTAGCACTTTGGTTAAAAAACATGGGTTATGAATCTCTGTTCTATTTTTACGTAACCGGTATAATGATTATTGCATTTATTGCAGTTTTCTTAATGCCTGATGCCCGAAAAGAAGGGTACCTTCAAGGTGATGACATTCATTAAAACCTACTATGGTAAATACTAAACGAAAGAAGCCCAGAAATCTGGGCTTTTTTTATGATCATTATACAGAAAATTCAGTTTGCAAAATCATTTAAATTTTATCTAGCACATTCAATTGTTTGGCTACACAATAGTAAAAAGTCACACGACTTTTTCTATTATCTCCTGACATCATTTCAGCAACTTTTGAAACAGCACTTTTAGCATTTTTTTCATTAACGCCTAACGCTTTTTGAGTCCATTTCTCAACACGCTCCAGCTCTTTTTTATCCGATGCAGAAACTAACGATGCATCTTTATTTCTCATAACTAAAGCTAAACGACGCCTGAGCCGTCTTACTGCATCTTCGTCAGGCTTAGGATCATATAATTTAATATCTGCTAGATCATTTGTCATTTTATACCACCTCCAAATAATTAGCGACCACATTGCACAGCCGCATCGTAAAGTTTTTAGGGTAATTAGAGGATTTAAAATATTAACAACCCCCCTTCCCCAAAAACTATTCTTCCTCTATACTTAGAAAGCTGGTTTTCTAGCTATGGTAATAAATGGACAATGAAATAAGCTCATTGGACCCGGGGGCGGTACCCGGCGCCTCCACCAAAGTATAATTGAAGGAATTATACTTTGGCGGGGGCGAAATAGGATCGACAAGAGTGTAAAGATTGCTCTTTTACTCGGCATTGTACCACCGTTATCGGACTAAATGAGTAGTTGCAAATGACAACTATGCGGAAGCACGTCTCGCCGCTTAAGCGGTGCGAATGTTTCAAACTAAGTCTTAATCTGTCGCAAGGTTAAGCGGGGTTCGAAGGCACCTGGCAACAGAAGCCTTCACTTTTTCATGCATTATTTTTAACCTGTTAGACATTATTTATCGAAAAATTCATACTTTCTCTTATTAATAAGGTGCATAGTGGAAAAAATATTGCTAACTTAAATGAATATTTCATTTCATATGTTGCTCGTACTAAGTTACCTTATAAAATAAAGGAAATAAACTTCGATGGTTCAAGATCAAATCCGTTACGACATTCTCGTTCAGGATGCGCTCCGTGGAGTTATCCGAAAAGTTTTATTAGAAACTTCTCAAGCTGGCCCCCTAGGTAATCATCACTTTTTTATTACCTTTTTAACAAATGCGCCAGAAGTGCAAATTTCTGATCGACTCAAAAACCGCTACCCTGATCAGATGACGATTGTATTGCAGCATCAATTTAAAGATTTAAGTGTATCAGAAACTTCCTTTGAAGTGACACTTTTTTTTGAAGAAATTCCTGAAAAACTGGTTATTCCTTTCTCTTCTATCCAAGTTTTTTATGACCCTGTTGCAGCATTCGAAGCAGCGTTTGATCTGCCCTCAAATCTTATTTCTGGAGAAAGTGAAAATTCAGAAAATGCTCTGCATACACCTACTACTCTTTCAAATGAACAAAAAGAAGAAAATCTGTTTACAAAAAAAATAGATAAAGATCCCTCCAACAGTGATACCAAACAAAGTGCTGATATTGTTTCTTTAGATTCTTTTCGAAAAAAATAAGTGAATTGTCATGGCCACATTGATTAATCTTCGCCAATTTCGAAAACAGAAAAAGCGTACTGAACGAATGGTTCATGCGGAAGAAAATCGTTATCGTTTTGGGCAAACAAAATCTGAAAAACTGTTGAATAAAAAAGAAGCTCTAAAAGCTCAAAAATTCCTTGATCAAAATCGTCTGTCAAATAGTGAATGAAAATAAGGTGATAACAAGCGGTTCTATTATTGGTTGATTAAAGTAATCTTTCAAAAATATTCATTCATATTGATGATTTCTCTGTAAGTGTATTTTTAAAAGAAAATTCCTAAAATATCTCTTACCAACAAGAGCTTCCATAAGCATTGATATTGATAGAAAAAACTATGTATGATAATGTTTTAGGTCTCATTGCATATTGCAAGCACTTTATAGCATGCTCATACAGCAAGCTTTAATATCTTTTTCCTATTCCGCAATCTTTACATTCCTGTTCAACTGTAAGAATTGCGGTTTTTCTAAGAAAAAAAATTTTAGACCTAGCGTTCAAATCAAAAAAATAATACACAAAATATAATGAATGACTTTTCCAATCATATACCATTTTTCGATGATGAAGAGCCTCTTTACAGGTCTGAAGATAATTCTGAGACAGGTAATGCTATAGAAGCAAAAGAACAAATACAATACGAATCCGACTATTTGAAAAAGCTTAACCCAGAACAGCAACAAGCAGTTATAAATACAGAGGGACCTATTTTAGTTCTTGCAGGTGCTGGTACTGGAAAAACCCGTGTTCTCACAACTCGCATTGCTCATATTTTGCATCTCGGCCTTGCCTACCCCAGACAAATACTTGCTGTTACTTTCACCAATAAAGCAGCAAATGAAATGAAAATTCGTATTGGTGAACTTGTCGGGAAAACTGTTGAGGGTATGCCTTGGCTTGGAACATTTCATTCAACTGGTGTAAAAATTTTGCGTCGCCATGCAGAACTGGTTGATTTAAAAAGCAACTTCACAATCCTTGATAATGATGATGTACTTCGTCTTCTGAAACAGCTCATTCAAGCTGAAAACTTAGATGACAAACGTTGGCCAGCGCGTAGCCTTGCAATGATGATTGATTCTTGGAAAAATCAAGGACTTTCACCAGAACATATTTCAGAAAGCGACGCTCACTCTTTCGGTAATGGTGTAGGACGTAAGCTTTATCACAGCTATCAAAACCGGTTAAAAAGTCTCAATGCCTGTGACTTTGGTGATCTTTTGCTGCACCCTATCCACATATTTCAACATAATCCAGATATTCTTCGTGAATACCAAGATAAGTTTCGCTATATTCTTGTAGATGAATATCAAGATACAAATACAGCACAATATCTTTGGCTTCGCCTTTTAGCTCAAAGCTCTACAAAATCACAAGTCAATCTCTGTTGTGTTGGCGATGATGACCAATCCATTTACGGATGGCGTGGTGCTAAAATTGATAATATATTGCGCTTTGAAAAGGATTTTCCTCCTGCAAAAATCATTCGTCTAGAACGTAACTATCGTTCCACATCGCATATTCTAAAAACCGCTTCTCATCTTATTTCTCATAATCAAGGAAGATTAGGAAAAACACTATTTTCTGACCAAAGCAATAACGAAGAAACAAAGGTAAAAATTCATGCAGCATGGGATTCAGAGGAAGAATCTCGTGCTATTGGGAAAGAAATAGAACAAACACAACAAAGTGGACATTCCTTAAATCAGATAGCTATCTTGGTAAGAGCATCATTTCAAATGCGCGAATTTGAAGATCGTTTTGTTGCACTCGGTCTTAATTATCGTGTTATTGGTGGTCCACGCTTTTATGAACGAATGGAAATACGAGATGCTATGGCTTATCTGCGTGTTGTCGTTCAACCAGCTGATGATTTAGCCTTTGAGCGCATTCTGAATACACCTAAACGTGGTTTAGGAAATGCAGCGCTACGCCATCTTTACAATAGTGCACGTGCACGCGCTATCCCCCTTTTTGCAGCAGCTGCTGAAATTATTGAAACAGACGATCTAAAACCCAAAGCATGCAGTGCCTTGCGAAGCGTTATTGAAAATTTCCATCGCTGGCAAGATATGCTAAAACACACACCACATACAGAACTTGCTGAAACAATTCTTGATGATTCAGGCTATATAGCCATGTGGCAAGAAGATCGTTCTCCAGAAGCACCAACACGATTAGAAAATCTGAAAGAAATGATCCGCTCTATGGAAAAATTTGAAGATCTTCATAGCTTCTTAGAACATGTTTCACTCGTTATGGATGCCGATAGCAATGAAAATATGGATGCCGTTAATATCATGACCCTTCATTCAGCTAAGGGGCTTGAATTTGATACAGTCTTTCTTCCTGGTTGGGAGGAAGGACTCTTTCCTCATCAACGCTCATTAGATGAAGGTGGTCGTTTAGGACTGGAAGAAGAGCGGCGGCTTGCTTATGTAGGCATAACAAGAGCAAAAAAACATTTGCATATATGGTTTGTATCCAATCGACGCATTCATGGACTTTGGCAATCTACGCTTCCTTCTCGTTTTCTTGATGAATTACCTGAACAACATATAGAAGTAGCAGATATTGAAACATCTTATGGTGGTTATGGCCAACCGCGCTTTAGAAAGCAGGACCCTTTTCACAATAATTATTCAACACCAGGGTGGCAGCGTGCACAACAAAACCAAACAGAAGCAACACGCAATAATTGGGGAAGACGATCAAATGTTAACACACAACAAATCAATTATGGTGATAATGATTTAGGTTTTGGGCTCACCCATCCTCGTCAGACAAAAAATATTGAAAAACAAACCACCACTAAATCAGTATCGAATATACCATCAACTTTTGTCATTAATGATCGAGTTTTTCATATAAAGTTTGGTTATGGTCATATTTTAGCAATAGAGGATAATAAACTAACCATTTCATTTGAAAAAGCTGGAGAGAAACGTGTTCTCGACAATTTTGTTACCAAAGCTTAATGTAACACAGTAAAAATCTTCTTTTTAGAGAAAAAGTATTTTTCTATTATTTCACTTTAATATTATTTCCATTTGTCAATAAAGGTTTTAATTGGCAAATTTTGCATATCAGACAATGCATTATAAATCTTACTCAGCGGCCAATCCCACCAGGTCATATTCAAAAGTTCCTGGATCACATCATCTGGAAAACGCATACGCAAAAGCTTTGCAGGAACACCGGCAACAATTGCATAAGGCATAACATCTTTCGTTACTACAGCATTAGCACCAATGATGGCACCGTAACCAATTGTCACTCCAGGCATAATAACAGCACCATGTCCAATCCATACGTCATGCCCAATAATCACACGCTTTGCACGACGCTTCACACGAAAGCCCTGATCCAAAGCCATATGATAGAAATATTCATTAGGGCGATAAGTCATCTTATGTGTTGTCAGCCGTTCCATTGGATGCTCTAATGCATTTATACAGACATGAGATGCTATAGAACAAAAACGCCCAATGTCACTATAAACAGCCTCACTATTGCATTCAAAATAAGAAAAATCACCAACGCTTACATCATGTAAAAGAACGCGCTCATTAACTTCTACATAAGGCCCTAATTTACAGCCACGCAATCGTGCTGTTGTATGAATGCGAGGTTTACTATCACGGAATTGAAAATCCTGCTGAATATTCATCCACCTTAGCCAGCTGTATTTATACGAATGAACATGAAAAGCATATCAACTAGATTGACAAAATTGACTAAAAACCATTCCCATACTCTCAATCATCAATTATAATACACGATTGCATGGTATGATATGCTTTTATAATACTCATAATATCTATTTTTCAATACTGAAACAAAGATTGCAAAACTAACTTGCCAATGTTATCATTTTTTAGCCTTGCAAGGAAGTGAAGTGATGAAAAATGTGTTGTATATCCTAGGCCTAAGTGTCGTATTTTTAGCTGGTGTTTTTATTTATGATGCATTGAAAAATAAACCTTTAGGGGATAATTTTACACTCACTTCTTCCAATGGAGAAATCGTTACTGAAGCCGATATTCGCAGTAGACCTGCTGTCCTTTTCTTTGGCTACACGACGTGCCCTGAAAGCTGCCCAACTACGCTTGCTGATCTTAGCCGGTGGCTCACAGAAATTGGCCCCAACGCTGATAAATTAGGCATATGGTTTGTTACGGTTGATCCTGAACATGACACTCCGGAAATACTCCGCGAATATCTAAGCAATTTTACCGATAAAGTCGTCGGGATCAGTGGAGATCCTGAAAAAGTTCATGCAATGGTAAATTCTTTCAATATCGTTGCTGAAAAAATCCCTGGAACAAATGATGATAACTATACCTACAATCATACATCTGCAATCTTTTTGCTTAAAAAAGGTGGAAAATTAGCTGGTATTATCCCTTATAATGCCGAAGAAGACGAATTAAAAGATGATATAGCTATTACACGGCTTAGGAAACTTGCCTCAAACTAATTGAAAAAACTTCATAGAAAAATAATATGTCACAACAAATTCGCCTATATTGTGCTGCTCATAAAAGAGAAGCCGAGCATTTTTATAATCTCATAGAAAATGCTTTTGATGAAGAAGGATATCCTCTTGTTCTTGCTGAAATAGACGAAGAAAAGGCTCTTTATGAACTTTCACTTTATGTTGATAAAAATAATCAAGAAAATGTTCGTAGAGACTTTGCACGCATTCTATCTTTGGATCTAAGTAAAATTAATATAGAAATTTTACCTGACATTGATTGGGTAAAAAAGAGCTTTGAAGAGCTAAAACCCGTGCATGCTGGCCGTTTCTTCCTTCATGGACATCATGACCGGGATAAAATTCCTTCCAATGTTTTTCCCATTGAAATTGAAGCTGGTCAAGCCTTTGGTACAGGCCATCATGGAACAACATCTGGTTGTTTAGAAATGATTACCAAAGTCGTGCAAAATGAAAATCCACAAAATGCTCTTGATCTTGGCACTGGCAGTGGCGTATTAGCCATTGCTATTGCTATGCTCAAGCCTATTCCTGTACTTGCATCTGATATTGATCCAATTGCTATTCAAGTAGCACAACACAATATTAAGCTTAATGGCGTAGAAAAATATGTCACAGCCGTTACAGCGTCAGGTTTTAACTATGATGATAAAGAGACTGTACCGTGTGCGCCTTTTGATCTCATTGTTGCCAATATCCTAGCGAACCCTCTTATTGAACTTGCAGAAGAAATGGTAAAAGCACTGCAAAAAAATGGATCTATTATCTTGTCTGGAATTCTCGAAGAACAACATGACAATGTTTTACAAGCTTATGTACAGCAAGGCTTAAAACATATTGAAACATACCACCGCCAAGGGTGGGTTACTTTACATTTACAATAAAAGAAAAGAATGTCGTTGTGTATCAATCTTTTGAAGCGATAACAAATCCAACCTACGCTGCAGAACGTATTTCCGCTCTTCGCATACAGCTTAATCACTTTGGATTAGATGGCTTTCTGGTACCACGTACAGATGAACATCAAGGAGAATATATCCCCCTGCATGCTCAACGCCTTAGCTGGCTAACTGGCTTTACTGGATCAGCTGGTATAGCACTAATTTTAAAAAATAAAGCTATCATATTCACAGATGGGCGTTATACACTCCAAGTTCGCCAACAGACAGATCCTCATATTTTTGACTATGAAGATTTGACAACTTGCTCACCATCACAATGGCTTGAAAAAAATGGGCAAAAACTTTCTATCGGCTTTGATCCGTGGCTTCACACTATTTCTGCCACAGCGACGCTAAAAAAAGCATTAGAACAAGCAAATGGCAAACTTATAGAAAGCAAAACAAATCTGATTGACCTCATTTGGCATGATCAACCACCCTTACCACAATCTGCTTTATCGCTTCATCCTCTCGAATATGCAGGACGTAATACTGATGAGAAGCTAGCATTAATTCGCAAAGATATACAGCAGGCCGGCGCAAACGCATTTATTTTCACAGATCCTGCCTCTATTGCATGGACATTTAACATACGTGGCAATGACATTTCCAACACACCTTTTGCCCTTTGTTTTGCGCTCATTCCTATTAAAGAAATGCCAATCCTATTTATTGATGGCAAAAAACTTGGTGTGGAACAGAGAGAATATCTAAAACGCCATGCAAGATTATGTGAACCAGAAGAACTCATTCCAACAATCAAAGACCACGTTCAAGCAGGAACGATTTTTGCCTTAGATCCAACGCTTACTTGTGAAAAACTGCGTACCGTTATTGAGGAAAGAGGCAGTCCTTTCATTACACTTTCTGACCCTGCTTCCTTACCACGTGCTATTAAAAATAACACAGAGCTGAATGGAGCACGCAAAGCACATTTACGTGATGGCTTAGCACTTATCCGTTTTTTATCTTGGTTAGATAAACAAATATCAGGAACAATTAGTGAAATTTCTGCTGCCCAAAAATTAGAAGAATTTCGCATAATAACCGCGCAAGAAATGGGTGTAAAACTCGAAGATCTCTCCTTTGATACCATTTCAGCAACGGGGGAACATGGCGCGATTATTCATTATCGTGTAACGACTGAAACAAATAAATTACTAAATGCTGGTGAACTTTATCTCGTTGATTCCGGTGGACAATATCGTGATGGCACGACAGACGTCACCCGTACAGTAGCCATAGATCATGTTGGAGGAGAAGAAAAACGCTGTTTTACTCTTGTTCTCAAAGGTATGATTGCCCTTTCAACAGCGCGCTTTCCAAAAGGAACACGCGGACAAGATATTGATGTTTTAGCACGTATTGAATTATGGAAAGCTGGTTTTGATTATGCACATGGGACTGGCCATGGAGTTGGCTCCTATCTTTCTGTTCATGAAGGACCACAAAATCTCTCATGTCGTGGCAGCCAAGAACTTATCCCTGGAATGATCGTCTCTAATGAGCCTGGCTATTATCGCGAAGGGGCTTTCGGTATTCGTATTGAAAATTTGATGATTGTAAAACCAGCACAAACAATTATTGCTGGCGATATAGACATGCTGTCATTTAAAACACTGACAAATTGTCCTATTGATCGACGGTTAATTTTACCAGAACTTTTAACTATACAAGAACGACAATGGCTTAATGATTACCATACCCACATTTATGAAGTCAGTGCGCCTTATCTAAATAAAGAAGATAGACAATGGCTGAAAGAAGCGACAATGCCTCTTTGATCAAATAAAATTTATATGCATTTCCTTTATTCAAAAAACATTTTTTTGAGAAACAGTTTTTAATTTTTCAAAATACGATAACTTCACAGAAATGAGAAATAAAAAAGCTGATATTAAAGAGAAAAATTAAAAAATTACCAGAATTTTATATGGTGTACCACATAGCCAAATAGCATTAATGCATAAACATATCATCAATGTTATTTTGCAAAAAACTTAAATATGATGCTCATTAATTAATTGAAGCCAACTTTCTTCATCCATAATCTCAATGCCTAACTCTTTTGCTTTCGTTAATTTCGATCCGGCTCCTATCCCTGCAACCAGAAGATCAGTTTTTTTAGAAATGGAACTAGATGCTTTGGCTCCTAATCGTTCTGCCAACGCTTTTACTTCATCACGTGACATATGCACCAAAGTTCCTGTAAAAACGATCGTCTTTCCTGCAACAGGAGAATAATCTGCTACTGCGGCCTCCTCAGGAAGAGGTGTTACTTCTTGAAGCAAACTCGATAAAACATCACGGTTATGAGTTTCCTGATAAAAATCAATAATCGCTTTACCAACACGAACTCCAATCCCTTCGATACTCGTCAGTTCTAACCACTCCTCATTGCCTTTATCTTCCTTATTGCATGGCATTAGTGCTGTCATCGCTACAGTCTCAAAAGCATTATAATTTTGATAGGCCCGTGCAAGACGCCGTGCATTGACCTCTCCAACATGACGAATTCCTAATGCAAATAAAAAGCGGCTTAAAGGAATTTTTCGGCGAGCATTAATAGCATCATAAAGTTTGCGAACAGAAAGAGTTCCAAACCCCTCCATATTTTCTAACCGTGTTAGAGATTTTTCTTGGCGTTTTTGTAAAGTAAAAATATCAGCTGGTGAGTGAATACGTAGTGTCTCATCTTGAGCATGAAAGAAAAATTCTACCTGTTTTTCACCAAGCCCCTCAATATCAAAAGCATTGCGCGAAACAAAATGACGAATACGTTCAATCGCTTGCGCTGGACAAATCAACCCACCTGTACACCGGCGCACTGCTTCACCCACTTCACGAACAGCGTGACTCCCACAAGCAGGACAAAGAGAGGGAAAAACAAAAGGAGACGCACCTTTTGGACGCTTTTCAATTATAACATCAATAATCTGGGGAATTACATCACCCGCACGCTGTACAATGACTGTATCACCTATACGGATATCACGCCCTTCGCGAATAGATTCACTTTTACTCCCAAGCCCCTTGATATAATCTTCATTATGCAAGCTTGCATTAGTAACCACAACTCCACCTACCGTAATAGGTGCGAGACGCGCAACGGGCGTTAATGCTCCTGTTCGACCTATTTGGATGTCAATATTTTCTAGAAGCGCCATTGCTTTTTCTGCTGGAAATTTATGTGCAATCGCCCACCGTGGTGAACGAGACACATTCCCTAAACGCGTTTGCAACAGCAAATCATTAACCTTGTAAACAACCCCATCAATATCATAGTCTAAATGTTGACGACCTTCTTCGATAAAATGATAATATGAAATAAGGTCTTCTACTGCCTTAAAAACTTTTGTTAATGGGTTGATAACAAAGCCATATTCTTTTAGCTTCTTTACCATCTCCATTTGGCTTTTAGCTGGCATTTCACTCACTTCACCCCAACCATAAGCAAAAAATTTAAGTTTTCTACGAGCAGTCATTCGCGTATCGAGCTGACGCAAAGAACCTGCAGCAGCGTTTCTAGGATTAGCAAAAACCAACTTTCCTTTTTCTTGTTGATCCACATTAAGGTCTTGGAAATCACTGTGTCTCATATACACTTCACCACGAACCTCAAGAATATCAGGAAAATCACCTTGTAAAACCTGAGGAATATCAGAAAGTGTTCGTGCATTCACAGTAACATTTTCGCCTACATACCCATCACCACGGGTTGCTGCACACACAAGCTTTCCTTTTTCATAACGTAAAGACAAAGACAGACCATCAATTTTCGGTTCAGCTGTCATCTCCAATGTTTTTGTCACTGGAAGTCGTAAAAAACGACGAACACGCTCAACAAATTCATGAACATCTTCAGAACTAAACGCATTATCAAGGGATAACATCGCCTGTGCATGAACAGATTTTTCAAATCTTTCAGAAATTGGAGCACCAACTTTATATGAAGGAGAATCTGCTCGAACCAATTCAGGAAATAGAGTCTCAATTTCTATATTACGACGACGAAGAGCATCATATCGTGCATCAGAAATTTCAGGCTGGTCATGATTGTTATAAAGCACATCGTGACGCGCAATTTCTTTTGCTAGCCACTCTAACTCACGCTCTGCTTCGAGAGCAGTTAAATTTTTCGCATCCTTATCCATCAATTCTCTTCTAATCACGCGCTATAATCAGCACAAATTTCCACTTTTTTAGCAACAAAAATCTAAAAATATATGCTTACCTGTATCACTATCAATCATTTATCAATGATAATCATTATATCTGCGCTAAAAGCTTTTGTGCTGCTGCACGTGCCTCTTCAGTGATCTGTTCCCCTGCTAACATACGTGCAATTTCTTCTGCACGTTCATGCTTTTCCAATTTACGAATGTCCGTAACAAAATGCCTTCCATCACTCTCTTCAATTTTTGAAATAAGAAAATGATTATGCGCTTTAGAGGCTACCTGTGGCGCATGTGTAACAGCAAAAACCTGAACATCTTTTGATAAACGTAGCAACCGTTGGCCAATTGCTGCTGCAACAGCTCCACCTACGCCTGTATCTATCTCATCAAAAATCAGTGTAGGTGCTGACCCGCAATCAACTAATACAACTTTTAATGCCAATAAAAAACGAGATAGCTCACCACCAGAAGCCACATTTAACATGGGCCCAGCTCGTGTTCCAGGATTTGTCTGCACCCAATATTCAACACGGTCTATACCATCTGCACTACGTTTTTCAGCATCACTTTGTATTTTAACAATAAATTCTGCCTTTTCTAATTTCAAAGCTGGTAACTCAATCATAACACTTTCAGATAAACGACGTGCTACTTCCTTGCGTTTTACAGAAAGAGCTTGTGCTAATGTGTCATAATTTTTTTGTGCTTCCTGCATTTCCACTTCTAGATGCTCCAATGTGATCTGAGCAGTATCAAAATCTGCAAGATCCGTATTCATTTTATCTCGCAACTGAGCTAATTCATCTACAGAAATATGGTATTTGCGCGCTAATCCCCGAAGTGCAAAAAGACGCTCTTCTATACGTTCTAATTCACTGATATCAAAATCTAATGCCTGCATTGTAGTTTCAATACCTTCTTGCGCTATTTCGAGCGCGCACAATGCATCATCAATGGATTTTACGATAGGTTCAATTAACGCTTGCGATTCATCAATTTTTCGCTCTAACCGTCTCATTAAATTTGACAGAACAGGAATTGGTGATTTTTGACCATTAAAGAGATCATTGGCTTCCTTTATATCCGTCGCTATTTTTTCTAATTTAAGCATATCTGAACGGCGTAAAGACAGCTCTTCTTCTTCACCAATTTTAAACTCAAGCTTATCAAGTTCCTCTACACTCGCACGAAGATAATCAGCCTCACGTGCAGCATTTTCTACTTTAACACGCTGTTGTTGCACACGTTGTTCCAATTCACGCCATATCTGATAACATTTACGTAAATTGCTTACATCACCGTCAAGCTGGCCAAAAGAATCTAATAACTGACGATACGTATTAGCATCAACAAGCGCACGATCATCATGTTGGCCATGAATTTCAACCAACATACGACCAACATTGCGCATTAAAGAAATGCTGACCACTTGATCATTAATAAAAGCACGACTACGACCATCATTTGATTGTACACGTCGTAAAATTATATCACCTTCATCATCGAAACCATTTTCACGTATCAGCTGACGCACAGGATGTGAAATGGGAACATCAAAAACAGCTATCACCTGCCCTTGTACGGCACCATGACGCACAAGCGAAGCGTCTCCACGCCCACCAAGAGATAAGGATAAAGAATCAAGTAAAATAGATTTCCCCGCCCCCGTTTCCCCGGTTAAAATCGATAAGCCCGCTGAAAAATTAACATCGAGCTTTTCGATTAAAACAATATCGTGAATCGAAAGCTGCACCAGCATATAAAATCAATACGCCTTATTTTTATCACCACTCAAAGCACGTGAGATCCAAGAAGATTTATGCTCTCGTGGCACCATATTATTCTTTTTTAACAAATCACTAGCAAATTTATACCAGCTACTTTCGGGATAATAACGCTCTAACATAACCGCAGCTGTTTGCGCTTCCTCAATTAAACCAAGAGCAAAACTCACTTCTGTTAACCGGAAAAGTGCTTCCTCAATTTGCTTTGTATCTGAATATTCTTCAATGACCGTACGGAACCTCCTACTGGCTGCTAAATATTGCTGACCTCTTTCATAATAACGACCAATTTGCATTTCTTGGCCAGCTAACTGCTCTCGACCAAAAAGTATTTTAGCTTTAGCATCATTGACGTAATCAGATTCTGGATAACGTTCTATGAGAAGTTGCATAGCAGCAATAGCACGCTTGGTATCTTGTTGATCGCGCGTAACATGAGAGATCTGCTGGAAAGAAGAAAGACCAACCAGATAATAAGCGTAAGCAGCATCACCTGCAGTCGGATAAAGAGTAATATAACGTTGTGCCGCACTAATTGCATCATCATATTTAGCAAGCCGGTAATTTGTAGAAGCACTCATTATCAAAGATTTACGACCCCACTCAGTATAAGCATGTTGTTCTTCAATAATAGAAAATTTCTTCAATGCCTCATCCAATTTCCCTGAATGAAAATGAGAAAGAGCTTGAGCATACACTACATCCGGCGAATCGATTTTTAAAACATGTACAGCTGGATCAAGAGCATTTTTATCTTTGAACCAACAGCCTGCCAATAAGAAAATTCCTCCCCCACAAACTCCAATTAAGATCTTACGCACAATGTTAGATTTCCTATGGACTATATTTCCAACATATACACTAGATTTCGTCATAATTTCCCTAGCCTCACGAAAATACTATCTTGTAATAAAAGCCATACATTAAAAAGCTTTATGTTACATCATATAAAAAGTCATTAGTGCATTTAGCGTTTTTAGATCAATTTTCTTCTTAAAAATCAAATATATTAAAGAAAAATTTTTAAATTTTCTTTTATTTTACTTATAAAGTAATTTTCTCATAACATGATTCATCTGCCAAAACGGCTTTCACTAACTGCGAATTAAGCGCATGTCCACTACAGTATGAGCGAAATAACCCAATAAAAGGTGCTCCAAGTAAAGCAGTATCACCAATTGCATCAAGCATTTTATGTCGAACAAACTCATCATCAAAATACATACCCTCTGGATTAATGATTTGATTATCAAGACCAATGACAAGAGAATTTTCTAAAGAAGCACCTAATCCCTTTCCAGAAGCCCATAATTTCTCTATATCTTTAACAAAACCAAAAGTACGTGCACGTGATAAATCATCTAGAAACCCTTGTGAGGTGAGATCAAAACTAAGATGTTGTTTGCCAATAGCAGGTGAAGAAAAATCAATCATAACGTCAAAACGACATCCATCAAACGGTAAAAACTCTGCAAAACCACTCTTTGTTTCAGTCCGCACTGGTTTTTTTACGATAAAATAAGAACGCAATGCTGGCTGCTGCACAATACCAACTTGTTCAAAAGCTTGACAATACTGCCATGAGGACCCGTCTAAAATCGGCACCTCATTGCTCGATACCTCAATAACAAGGTTATCCAAACCATAAGCAGCAATTGCTGCCATCAAATGTTCAATAGTCTCAACTCTTACATCCCCAGACCTAAGTGTTGTTGATAATTCAGTTTCTCCTATCTGCGATGCATGTGCTCGCAATATTTGTTCACTTTTATCTATTCCGCAACGCTTAAAAATAACACCACTATCGATATCAGCGGGATAAATCCTAACCACAGATACATTGCCACTATGAACACCATATCCTTCAAATGTCACTGCATTTTTCAAAGTTGATTGATATTTTTTCACCACTGCATTAAATCACTTCATGGGTTTTTTACAGTTTTTGAAGATTTGAATAAAATCTCTAAAAAATTATCTTCAATAATAAATATAAACCCATTTATTACAAACGGGTTCACAATAAAGATTATAAAAACCTTTATAAAAGCTCAATATGTCTTCTAGGAATCAAAAATCTTTGTTTCATTATAAAAAATATAAAAATCTTCTCTCTTTCATTTTTTATTCATTAATTCGCTTGGCGACGTAAAAATGCTGGTATTTCCAATTGATCTTCCTCGTTTACAAAAGCACGCTGGTCTTGTAGCGCACGTGACTGTAACTTTGTAGAACGGTGTGGAGCGTAAACAGAAGAATCCTGAGAAGACACTTTTTGCACGTTTTTATTGTAAATGTGAGACTCTTCATTCTGGAGAGGTTTCACAGCAGGCTCTAATCGAGCTTCCGGCTCAATTTCTTCACGGTATGTTAAGCTTTGCTTTAAACGCTGCCAGAGACTACGTGGTCCTTGTTCTAAACCAGAAGAATGTATCCCTTGACCATGAGTAAAAGGAGAAAAATCTTTCAACTCAGGCATACGTGCTGGCGCTATATAAGGCTGAATTTGGGCTTGCTTTTCCTCACTTTGCTCTACAATGTTAGTCATTTCACTAAGAACATGCGCCGTTGCTTCCATACTCACCGCCGCTGCCGTAGACTGCTGAGGAATGCTGTTAACCTGTATACGTGATGCATTTGATATCTTCCCATAAATATCACTTTGTCCATGTCCAAAAGGATAAGTAGCAGCACTCCTACTTGAGGTAGAAGCTGTATCTGTAGGTTTAGCAAAAATTTGGCTCTTTGGAGAAAACATCTCTTCAACCGGCTGACTCTGGCTCACTTCAACTTCAAGAGATTCAATTGTCTCAACCATTGATTCAGAACGCAATTGTGATGACTGAGGATGAGAAGCTGTCTGATTTATTCCAGAGTCGTTCTTACGAACTGAAGATACGGATTTCTGAAATTTAGAATGAGAAGGCTGAACTACATCACTAGCCAAACGATCAATACCTGTTGCAACAACCGATACACGAATAACACCCTCAAGCGACTCATCATCAATAGCACCAAAGATAACATTCGCATCAGCATCAACTTCTTCGCGAATACGATTAGCAGCTTCATCTACTTCAAATAGAGTCATATCACGGCCACCAGTAATGGAAATCAAAAGACCACGAGCTCCACACATAGAGGTTTCATCTAATAGAGGATTTGCAATAGCAGCTTCAGCAGCAGCTAAAGCACGCCCTTCACCAGATGCCTCACCAGTGCCCATCATTGCACGACCCATTTCATGCATAACAGAACGAACATCAGCAAAATCTAGATTAATTAAGCCTTCTTTAATCATCAAATCTGTAATAGAAGCAACCCCAGAATAAAGAACCTGATCAGCCATAGCAAAGGCGTCAGCAAATGTTGTCTTTTCATTGGCAATGCGAAATAAATTTTGGTTAGGAATAACAATCAATGTATCAACGGATTTTTGTAACTCCTCTATGCCAGCCTCTGCTGTCTTCATGCGACGCGCACCTTCAAACTGAAAAGGCTTTGTCACAACGCCAACGGTCAAAATACCTTTTTCACGTGCTGCACGAGCAACAACAGGCGCTGCTCCCGTTCCTGTGCCTCCTCCCATACCTGCTGTAATAAAAACCATATGAGAATCTGCAAGATGATCAATGATTTCATCAATACATTCATCTGCAGCAGCTTGCCCAACCTCTGGTAAAGCACCAGCTCCTAATCCCTCTGTCACTGCTGCGCCAAGCTGGATTACACGTTCAGCTTTTGACATAGCTAAAGCCTGTGCATCCGTATTGGCAACAACAAAATCAACGCCTTGAAGGCCCGCATTAATCATATTATTTACGGCATTTCCACCACCACCCCCAACACCAAAAACGGTAATGCGCGGCTTTAATTCAGCAATATCTGGCCGGTGCAGATTAATTGTCATTTTCTTTTCCTTCCTATAAAACACCGCAAGCCAAAGCGATGGAAATTAATATTTCTAAAATAAATTTACTTAAAAAGTCTTACGCAACCACTGACCAACACGTTGAAAATACTTACCTCTACCTGTCGATAAATATTTGACTGCAGTTTGAACTGTTTTTTTCTCAAAACCCACTAACTGAGGATAAATTAATAATCCAACAGCAGATGAAAATGTCGCCCCTTTTGCAAAGGAAGGAAGCCTAGAAATACCTAAAGGCCGTCCTATACGAACATTTCTTCCCAATATATTACGTGCCATCTCTGGCAGTCCTGTTAACTGACTTGCTCCCCCAGTCAAAATAACACGTTTACCGATGATGTGCCCAAAACCAGAACGGTTTAAACGATCACGCATCATCTCCAATATTTCTTCAACACGCGCACGAATAATACGACCAAGAACAGCGCGTGGATACTCGGTTTCATGATGTCCATTGCCGATTTCTAATACATTAATCATACAGCGATCATCGGCACTCATTGAAAACGTCGAACCATATACAATTTTTAAACGCTCTGCTTCTTCAATAGACATAGAAAAACCACGCGCAACATCAAGAGTTACATGATGCCCTCCAACTGGAAGAACATCCGTATGAACGAATTTTCCTTCAGAAAACACTGAAAGTGTTGTCGTTCCACCACCCAGATCAATACATGCAGCTCCTAAACGCGCCTCATCATTAATTAAAACTGAAAGACCACTAGCAAAAGGCGTTGCTACCATTGCTTCAACGCTCAAATGAGCACGGTTAATACAAGTTTCTAAATTACGCAAAGGTGCTGTTTCTGCTGTTACAACATGTACATTCACACCGAGTGTTTTTCCTATCATCCCAATAGGATCAACAATCCCTTTATTGCCATCTAATGCGTAAAAAGCTGGAACTGTATGCACAATATGATGTTCAGCATCAAAAGCTTTGCGAGAAACATCTGCTAATGCCATACGTACATCGTATGGAGTCACTTCATGCCCATCTAAACACACTGTACCATTAATAAAGCTACTTTTTAAACAACTTGAGGAAAAATTCACAATCACTGAATCCACCACCAAACCAGCCATCTTTTCTGCTGCATCAACAGCCAAACGTATTGATCGCTCTGCTGCAACCATATCCATTATGACACCAGATTTAATGCCACATGAACGCTGCATACCAAAACCTAAAATTTCTATAGAATGCGTACGACCATACAAATGCCGTGCATGTTCTAAAGGATGCAAACAGGCAATAAGACAAACGATCTTACTTGAACCTACATCAAGAACTGTTAGAAAACGCGTTTTGCGCCATCCTCCATGAGGTAAGCTGAGAAACATTATACACTCCCTGCTTTCAGCATCTTCAAAAGACGCTCTTCTTCCAATACAACAGCACGACGACGTGTTAATGCTTCATCCGATAAAGAAACTGTTATTCGATCAGAAAGACGCAAATCAATATCTGAAATATCACGCGAAAAAAGATCTTCTGCTACACCCTGTTCAATAAAAGAAGCAAGCCTTTCAATAGCACCATTTTCAGGCAACATAATACGCATCCCATTCGCTAAAAAAAGATCCCAACGTCGATCACCTACACGCACATAAGCACGAACATGATTTTGTAGTTGCGGATATACTGAAAGCGCTTGAATAAATAATTTGGCTGTCTTTTGCGCACCCTGGCCAACTACGAATGACAAATTCTGAACGAGACCTGCTTGAAATGGTGCAATCACATACCCGGTATCATCAATAATATTCATTTCGCCATTATGCTGCCAAATCGCATATGGCTCACGCTCTACTAATGAAATACGTAATCGATCAGGATAAATTTTTTGAACATCAGCTAATCGCACCCAAGGCTGCTGTTCCAAGATAAAACGGGCTTTATCAATATCAAAACTAATCATTGATGGATATTCATCAAGCCCCAAAACTTTTAAAATATCCTGTTCCATCATACGTTTGTTGCCACTCATATCAACATGAGTAACTAAAAAGCCAGAATTCGATATTGCGACTTTCATGAAATGGTTCATATAACCACCAGATGAAATGCTATAAAGTATCGAAAGAAAGAAAAAAGAAAAAACAGCAAGAGAACCTGCATGGCGAGGGACATCAATACCAGCAACACACTTAAATAAAAACCAGAATACGCGACGGTAAAGACGTTGCAAAACCGTCACTGATAATATTCTCAGAAAACCTGTTTTCTCAACATTCAGCGCATACACGATGCGTCCTCCACTATCCATTTAACAATATCGCCATAAGTACGACCACTCGCTTTTGCAATATCAGGAACAAGAGAAGTCGATGTCATACCTGGCTGCGTATTGATTTCAAGCCAAATTAATTCCCCTGTTTCTTCATTAAAACGAAAATCAGAACGACTAACACCCCGACAACCAATAGCTTGATGTGCCGCCAAAGACATTCTTTGCACATTTTGGTAAATATTTGATGAAAGTTTTGCAGGACAAATGTGAAGAGAACCACCAGACTTATATTTTGAGTCATAATCATAAAACTGGAAACACTCTTTGGGTACGATTTCACAAACATCCAAGACTTCATCCCCTAAAACAGCGCAGGTAAGCTCGCGCCCTGGAACATATTTTTCAACCATTATCTCATCATCATAAACCCACTCATTATTCATAATGTCATGAAGTGGCATAGTTTCATCACTCCCCACAATCACGACACCAAAACTTGATCCTTCACGTATAGGCTTAATTACATAAGGGGGCTTCATAGGATGTTCTGCTCCCAAACTAAAGCGGCTCATCACACAAGAAGGAGCAACAGAAACACCAGCACTGGCAGCAATAATTTTTGCACGCCCTTTATCCATTGCCAAGGCTGATGCCATCACTCCAGAATGCGTATAAGGAATTTTTAAATATTCAAGAATACCTTGAATACAACCATCCTCACCAAATGGCCCATGCAATGCGTTAAAAACAGTAGTCGGCCGCAATTCCTCAAGAACAGAAACAATACGATCATCGACATCCACACGAACGACATTATACCCCTGTGCTTCCAAAATATCTGCACAAGCAGTACCTGAAGATAAACTAACAGACCGCTCAGATGACCACCCTCCCATCAAAACGGTTACATGCTTACCTGTCATGATACTTATCCTTCTTTAGATACTATATATATACCCTGCAAAACAACCAATCACTATATATTAGAAAAAACTAGATTTATCATTTTGAATCAACAATCTAGTGATTTTTTCTAATGAATCAGAATCAGGAGAATGAAGCAAGAGCTTTTCTATTAATTTATTGATTTTTAATAGAAAATTCTGCTTATCTCTTTGAAATGACTCAATTTTTTAATGATGTGAATAAATCAATGAAATTGATCAAAGGGAAGAACGATACGATCTTGCTCAAATTGACCAATGCGCTGTATTTCCCACTCTAAATGATGGGCTGAATGATTGAAAACACGAGCACGCACTGTTTCACCCAATTTTTCAAGATCATAACCTGTAGCTTCACCCATATTAATCATAAAATTACAATGCATTTCGCTCATCTGAGCACCACCTATCTGCAAACCACGGCACCCTGCTTCATCAATAACCTTCCATGCAGAAATATCTTCAAGATTGCGAAAAGTTGATCCACCTGTTTTTTCACGAATGGGTTGCACTGTTTCTCGATGAAGAGCAACTTCATGCATAGCTGCACGAATATCATCTTTGTTCCCTACATCTCCCTCCAGCAAAGCGGCGGTAAACACAAGACCTTCAGGAATATTACAATGACGATAAGCATAATTCATATCTCTCAAATTTAAGATATGACGCTCTCCCTTACGATCAAGTGCATAAACCTCAACAACACGCTCAGCCGTCTCAACACCATTAGCTCCAGCATTCATTTTCAATGCCCCTCCCAAGCCACCTGGAATCCCATGATAAAAATGAAAACCAGAAATCTCTGCTTCTAAAGCTGCTGATGCCAAATGCTTATCCGCTGTAGCAGCACCAACCAAAAACCGTGTTGAAGAAACCTGTTTTATTTGCCCAAAACTTTTTGTTGAAAGACGAATAACAACACCAGGAATTCCCCCATCACGCACAAGAAGATTAGAACCTATCCCTACAATTGTTACAGGAACGAATTCAGGTAACACTTTAAAAAATAAAGCTAAATCATCTTCATCAGCAGGCTGATAAAAAAGCTCAGCCAACCCACCCGTGCGAAACCACGTTACCTTGCGCATTTCGACATTGGGCGTTATTTTTCCCTTTATATCACTTAACACCGGCTGCAACCAGGCTAACAGTTTTTTACCGTCAATTGGCTGAAAATTCATCATTGTTATCAAGCTCCGCTAACCGCTTAGGCAATGCATAAGCCCATTGTGTAATACTACCAGCACCAAGAAAAACCACATAATCACCAGACTTAGCGACTGTAGATACAATCGAAACAACATCTTCCAGATCATCAATCAAACGCACATCACAGTGGCTTGCCATTTGTATGTGCTCTACAAGTTCTTTAGAACCAAAACCAGTGATCGGCTCTTCACCTGCTGCATAAACCGGTGCAATCATGATTGTATCAGCATCATTAAAACACGTAGTAAAATCATCAAATAAATTGCACAAACGCGAATAACGATGCGGTTGAGCAATTGCAATTACCTGCCCGTTTGTGCTCTCACGAGCTGCACGTAAAACAGCTTTTATTTCAACGGGATGATGCCCATAGTCATCGAATACATCAATACCACGCCAACTTCCTGTTTGGGTGAAACGCCGCTTTACCCCTCCAAATTCTGCTAATCCTTTTCTAATAACTTCATCTGAAATTCCAAGCTCATGAGCAATCGCAATCGCTGCAGTAGCATTAGAAACATTATGCTTTCCAGACATCGGCAAAACCAAATCTCTTAGTTCAGTTTGTATACCTGTCTTTCGTGATCGAATAAGAACATCAAAATGTGCTTTTTTATTTTTCATTGAAAAATTAAGAAAACGAACATCTGCTTGTGGATTTGCACCATACGTGATTACCCAACGATCATCAATCCGACTAGCTAATGTCTGAACCTCTGGATGATCAAGGCACATAACAGCAAAACCATAAAAAGGCACATTTTCTACAAATTGTCGAAAAGATTCACGCACAGCATCAAAACTCCCATAATGGTCTAAATGCTCAGAATCTATATTCGTCACTACAACAATGTCAGCAGGCAATTTTAAGAATGTACCATCACTCTCATCAGCTTCAACCACCATCCAATTACCGTTCCCCATGCGTGCATTGGTTCCATAAGCATTGATAATGCCGCCATTAATCACCATCGGATCAAAATTACCAGCATCAAGAAGCGCAGCTACCATTGACGTAGTGGTTGTTTTGCCATGTGTACCACCAATAGCAATTGCTTGGCGAAAACGCATCAATTCAGCAAGCATTTCCGCACGCTTAACAACTGGCAAATGCTTTTCCTTGGCAGCTATATATTCAGGATTTGTTTTTTTAATCGCAGTGGAAATAACAACAACTTCTGCTTCCCCTAGATTTTTAGCCTGATGACCTATATGAACGTTGATCCCTTTACTTCGTAAACGCTCAATATTTGTATTGTTAGCTTGATCAGATCCTTGAATTTTATAACCAAGGTTATGCAAAACCTCAGCAATTCCGCTCATACCAATACCACCAATGCCTACAAAGTGAATAAGGCCGATATTAAGTGGTATTTTCATCAAAAAACTCCCTTTTCATGTCTAATAATGATCTTCCTACAATTAACGCTTCAGCCATATCCGCAAGAACTCTGGTTGCTTGAGGTTTTCCAACTTTTTTTGCAGCCAATGCTCGTTGTTCTAATGAGTGCGGCTCACAACAAAATTTTGTTAAAAGAGAAGAAAGTATCTGTGCGTTTAAATCTTTTTCTAACATAATTTGTGCTCCCCCTCTTGCAGCAAGCAAAGCCGCATTTGCTGCTTGATCGTGATCAAGAGCGTGCGGATACGGAATAAGTAAAGCTGGCCGACCAATGATAGCTATTTCACAAACTGTTGAAGCACCAGCACGCGACATAATAAAATGAGAGCGAGCAATATGTTCAACCATATTATCAAAAAAAGGGGCGACTTCTGCCTGCACTCCCATATCTTGGTAAATTTTTGCCAAATCTATCTCTTCACCACGAACTTGCTGAACAATATGCAAACGCTCACGTATATCATGATCAAGCAACTTAACAGCTTCAGGAACAATGCGTGAAAAAGCAGAAGCCCCTTGACTACCGCCAAAGACCAAAAAATAAAATGGTTGTTTACTAGTGGAAGCACAATAAGGAATTTCTGCTGCCTTAAGAATAGCTTCACGAACAGGATTGCCCGTAACAAATGTTTTATGAATATGTATTTTGTTCTCTAGCAACAAACCACTTGCTATTGCATTCACTCGAGTTGCTAACACCCTATTAGCACGCCCCATAACAGCATTTTGTTCGTGAATAAATGTTACACGCCCGGTTAAAGCAGCAACCCAAACTGGAGGAACAGTGGGATAACCACCAAATCCACCGACAAGAACAGGACGCAATTTACGAAAAAGTATCCATGACTGAACCATTCCTCTCAGCAAAAGCCAAAATGTTTTTATAAGTGCAAAAGGGTGATGTCGTACCAATGTTGCTGATGAAATTATATGGATATGCTTTTCATCAAAATGACGTACAAAACGCTTAGCTCTTTCATCTGTTGCTAAATGCACATCATATCCGCGCTGCCTTAACTCAACAGCAAGCGCTTCTGCGGGAAAAAGGTGCCCACCTGTACCACCAGCAACTAAAACAACAACTTTTTTATTTGTCATGAATAACGTCCGAAACGGCAGGTGGAACAAAGACTGAAAATCGTGCTTCTGGCCAGCGGCGTGTTAAACTGAGCAAAATACCCATCGAAATAGCAATCGCCAACATAGATGAGCCACCATAAGAAATAAATGGCAATGTCATACCCTTTGGAGGTATTAAATGCAAATTAACTGCCATATTAATTGCTGATTGCAAACCAATTACCATTGATACACCAGTAATACCCAAACATGTAAATGAGTCACGCGTGTTTAATGCTACATAAAGTGAGCGTGTAATGATAAAACCAAAAATTGCCATAATCAATAAACAAAAAATAATACCATATTCCTCAGCCGCCACAGAGAAAACAAAATCTGTATGACCATCAGGAAGAATACGTTTAATCGTACCTTCACCTGGCCCTTGGCCAAACCATCCACCATTCAAAATGGCTTCACGCCCCATATCAACCTGAAATGTATCACCTTCACCTGTCAAAAAACCATTGATGCGCTCACGCACATGGTGAACAAAAAAATAGGCTAGAAAACCTCCCAAAATACCTAAAACAAGAAATAGAAAAACAATAGTAAGAGGTAAACCTGCAACAAAAAACAAACCACCCCATGCTGCACTAATTAAAAGCGTTTGACCAATATCAGGTTGTAAAATAAGAAGGATGCAACAAATGGCATAAAGTGTAACGGCTAATGTATAATGAGGAATACCACGACGTCCTACCTGATCTGAAAAAAGCCAAGCAGACATAACGATAAAAGCCGGCTTCATAAATTCTGAAGCTTGTACAGAAACACCAAACACAGAAATCCAACGTCGTGCTCCTTTAACTTCAATACCAAACAATAAAGTTGTAACCATAAGAATAAGCGTTACAACTAATAAAAGAGCACATAGACGGCAAATATTGCGAGGCGAAAAAAAAGAAATAGTCATCATGGTAAAAAACGCGGGAATGCAAAAAATGATATGCCAACGCACAAAATAAAAGCTATCATTAATCCCTATTCTCTCTGCAACAGCAGGGCTGGCTGCAAAAGACAACATGATGCCAATTCCCATCAAGATTAAACAAGCAGCAAGGATAGAACGATCAATCGTCCACCACCAATTCGTGATCGGATCTCGATTTGCGCGAGTAAACATCATCTTCACTTTATCCTTTTCACAATTCTATTTACAGAGGTATAGTCCTTTATTTTTTGACAAGTACCTCAAAAATTGAATTACACTGAAAAAGATTCCAGTTTCTTAACGCAGAATATTTTTTACAATTCGTGTTTATTTAACTGCATAACAAAAGATATGAAAGCCTCTCCACGCATTTCATAATTCTTAAACTGATCATAACTTGCACACGCTGGGGACAATAAAACAACTGCCTCTTTCACCTTTTCATGAGACGCATCAATAGCAGCTTCACGCACAGCATTCTCTAAGGTTAAACTCATGGAAATAGGAAAAGAAGAGCCAATAACGCGAACAAAATCTTCTGCTGCTTCCCCAATCAAATAAGCTTTACGGATTTTAGGAAAAAATTTTCTCAAAGCACCAATTCCACCTTCTTTTGCTTTCCCTCCTAAAATCCAAAAAATATCATCAAAGGTAGCAAGAGCAACAGCTGATGCATCTGCATTGGTAGCCTTACTATCATTGATAAACAAAACCGATCCAATTTTACGCACCTGCTGCATACGATGCGCAAGCCCTGCATAACTGACTAAATGCTTCTCTAAGTGTGGATCAGTAATTTTTAATGCCTGCAATGTTGCCAAAACCATAAGAGCATTTTGTGCATTATGACTACCGCGTAATGAGGTAACAGCAGCAAGATCAACAAGCATATGGCGCTGCCCATGACGAACAGAAAAAAGTTGTGTTCCTTCTACATAAAAACCATTTTCAACAAAATGTTTCTTAGAAATAGCCTCAACTTGATGCTTCTCGTCCACAAGTTGTTGATACAAAGTTTTACAGGCCGCATCATCAACTGAAATTAAAGCATGGGACGCTCTAGAAACTAAAAGCCCTTTTACCTGAGCATAATGAGCAAAGGTACCATGACGATCAATATGATCCGGTGTTAGATTCAACAAAATACCGATAGTTGGTTGAAGAGAAGGTGCTAAATCAATCTGAAATGATGAACATTCAATAACATAAATACGTTTTTTAACAAATGGCTTCAGTGTTAATATCGCTGTTCCAACATTCCCCCCCATCTGCACATCATAACCCATTTGTTCTAAAAGATGAACAAGCAAAGTCGTGGTCGTCGATTTACCATTTGTACCAGTAATAGCAATAAATGGAACATCCCAATCGCAAAAATCATATTGTTGCAAAAAATGATTCCGCGCGCGGACAAATAATTCAATATCACCAATGACTTCTACATTTTCTTGACGTGCTTTATCAACAACCCAATGGGGCTTTGGATAAAATAAAGGCACTCCAGGTGCTAAGATTAATGCAACAAATTCTGACCAATCCTCATGATGAAGATCCCTCGTTGCAATATTTTCTTTACAAGCGGCTTCCACACCAGCAGGATTATCATCCCACGCAATGACTTCTGCCCCACCAGAGATGAGCGCTTGTGCTGTTGCCAAACCTGATTTCCCTAATCCAAATAGAGCAACTTTTTTACCTTTATAACACTCAACAGAAATCACGATCTTATCTCAACTTAAGTGTTGAAAGACCAATAAGCGCTAACACAATCGCAATGATCCAAAAACGTACCACGATCTGACTTTCGGTCCAGCCTTTTTTTTCAAAATGATGGTGAATCGGTGCCATAAGGAATACACGCTTTTTCGTCAACTTAAACCAACCGACTTGAATGATAACGGATAATGTTTCCAAAACAAAGAGCCCTCCAATAAAAATGAGAACAATTTCGTGCTTCGTTGCAACAGAAACAATCCCTAAAAGCCCTCCAAGCGCCAATGAACCAGTATCCCCCATAAAAATAGCTGCTGGAGGCGCATTAAACCATAAAAACCCGAGGCCTGCACCAAAAACTGCTCCTAATAAAACTGCCAATTCACCTACCCCCGATACATAATGGATTTGTAGATAATCAGCAAAATTTATATTACCAGAAAGGTAAGCGATCAGAGCAAAAGATAAAGAAGCAACCATCACAGGGACAATGGCAAGCCCATCAAGGCCATCAGTCAAATTAACAGCATTACCAAGCCCTACGACAACACAAGCAGAAAAAGGAATGAAAAACCAGCCTAAATTAATAAAATATTCTTTTACAAAAGGTAAAGCCAATCCCGGTGAACCAACTTGTAAGATAATAAAAGAAGCAATAGATGCTACTAAAAATTCTAAGCTTAACCGTGCCTTACCAGAAAACCCCTTATCTGTTTGCTTTGTCACTTTAAGATAATCATCATAAAAGCCAATCGCCCCAAAAAAAAGCATGACAAACAAAGATACCCAAAGATAAATATTGAATAAATTACCCCATAACAGTGCTGATATGACAACCCCACTTAAAATCATCAATCCACCCATAGTGGGTGTTCCAGCTTTTTTAAAATGTGTTTGAGGCCCATCAGCTCGAATGGGTTGTCCCTTACCCTGTCTTACTTTTAGGGAAGAAATAATGCTAGGACCAAATAAAAAAACTATTAAACCCGAAGTTAGCATCGCCGCCACAGTGCGAAACGTAATGTAACGAAAAACGTTGACACCTGGAAGCCAATCATAAAGCGAAGAGAAAAATAGCATCATAGTATAAAAATCCCTTTTAAATTATAGAGATATAACTTTATAGCGGTCAAGAAATGCAGCTACAATATGCGACGAATGAGTGCTGTGGGATGATTTCACTATAATGAGATCCCCCTTTGAAATTTCAGTAAAAATAAGTGGTAAAATTTCCTCAACATGCTCTGCATAATGAACCTCAACATAAGAAGAGAGATCAACAGCTAAAAATTTCATTTCCTTGCCAAATAAAAAAACTGGATTAGCACCAGAAGTACATATTGGCTTTACTAAAGCACGATGAAACTCTTCACTATAAACTCCCAATTCAAGCATATCTCCTAAAACAGCAATTCGTCGACCACAGGCACCCACTGGTCCTATAGATAGGAGATTAAGGGCAGCACGCATAGAAACAGGATTGGCATTATAACTTTCATCGATCAAATGAAATTCTTCACCATCTGGTAGAGATAATCGATAACGGGTACCACGACCTTGTGGAAGAGAAAAATGGCTCAAAGCAGGCGCGATACGTGATAAATCAGCACCAACTGCATCACAAGCTGCTATAACTCCTAAACTGTTATCCACAATGTGTCGACCAGGAGCACCAATTTTAATCATCACATCTCGCCCAGAAAATCGTACAGTCATACAAGAGTGATTTTCTAAAAGACAAATCTCCTTTGCTTGATAATCAGCACAGTCCGATTCACCAAAGCTCAAAATCTTTTTCACATTGCATTGTTCTGCCTTTTGAACTAAGTAAGAAAAAAAATCGCTATCTGCATTTAAAATAGCGATTCCCTTATTATCCAGCCCTTCAAAAATTTCAGCTTTTGCATCTGCAATTTCCTCAAGATTCTTAAAAAATTCTATATGTCCAGCAGCAATATGAGTAATCAAAGCGACATGCGGACACACCAATTTTACGAGAGAACGAATTTCATCTTTATGATTCATACCAATTTCAAAGATACCATAATCGCTATCTAAAGGCATCTGTGCTAAAGTCAGCGGGACACCCCAGCAATTATTAAAAGAAGCAATATTAGCATGAACTTTTCCAACAGTTTGAAGGACTTTCTTAAGAGCTTCTTTTGTTGTCGTTTTTCCAACAGAACCTGTCACCGCTATAATCTTAGCTTTGGAACGCTTACGTGCTTCTTGTGCAAGCTGTTCTAGTGCTTTCAAAACATCAGGAACAACAATAAGTGGAGCCGATAATTGTTTCATGTCATCTAAACGATTTTGCGCAATGACAAGAGCTCCTGCGCCTCTTGCAAGAGCCTGTGCAGCAAAATCATGTCCATCTAGACGATTTTTAATACAGAAAAAAATATCACCTTTTACAAGAGTTCGGCTATCAATCGAAACCCCAGGAAAACTCTCTGGTAAGCACCCAATCGCAACACCATCCATTGCAGAAAGCAGTATTTTTTGATCCCACAACACTGTCATTTATTCAATTCCTTCAAAGCAGAAATTGCTTCTAAACGATCTGAAAAAGGACGTGTTTCCTGTCCTACAACCTGACCATTTTCATGACCTTTTCCTGCAATAATTAATGTATCTCCAGCCTCAAGTAACCCCACGGCATAATAAATTGCTTCACTACGATCTGCTATTTCCAGTGCCCCTGGTGCTGCTTGTAAAATATCCTGTCGAATTTTTTCTGGCTCCTCAGTACGAGGATTATCATCCGTGACAATAACAATATCAGCCTTATCAACTGCAATTTTTCCCATCAATGGCCTTTTCCCTTGATCACGATCACCACCACAACCAAAAACAACAATCAAACGCCCTGGAGTAAAAGGACGAGCAGCAAGCAACACCTGCTCTAAAGCTTCTGGCTTATGAGCATAATCTACATAAACAGATGCATTGTCTTTCGTCTTGCTAACTAACTCTAGCCGACCAGGTGCTCCCTTCAATTTTTTAAGAGAGCTAAAGACCTTATCTGAAGAACTCCCTGTTGTAATTGCTAAACCTGCAGCCATGAGCGCATTAGTAACCTGAAAATGTCCTACAAGCGGCAAATCAAACGTGTAAACATCATTTTCTATACGACACTCAACATATTGTTTTGAACGTCGATGTTCAATACGATTAATTTTGATAAATTGCCCTTTACGCCCAATTGTTAAAGCCCGGCGACCTGCTTGTGTAACATGATTAATTACTTCTTGTGAATAACCATCATCGGCCATAATAAGTGCAGGTGCATCCGGTGGCAACAATGTATCAAACAACCTCATCTTAGCACGCAAATAATCTTTTACACACGCGTGATAATCCATATGATCACGCCCTAAATTAGTAAAAGCAGCTGCTGCTAAATTTACTCCATCAAGCCGACTTTGATCTAGACCATGTGAAGAAGCTTCAAGCGCTGCATGCGTCACACCCTCATCAGCAAGTTCATATAACAGGCGATGTAACATCACCGGATCAGGAGTTGTTAGAGAACCATAATCATTTCGCTTAGGAGAGACAACACCTACTGTGCCAATACTAGCTGCACAAAATCCAACATGTTGCCAAATTTGCCGAATAAACGAAACAACCGATGTTTTACCACTAGTCCCCGTAACAGCCAAAACAGTTTCCGGCTGAGTACTATAAAAACGTGCAGCTGCTAAAGCCAAGTTATGGCGTACATCTGAAACCTGCAAAACTGGAACGGATAAATTTTCGGCAACAAAATCAAAATCTGTAACCACAACCCGCGCACCCCGCTTTATAGCATCATTTATATAATGTCTGCCATCACCCTTGTTTCCTTGAAGAGCAACAAAAACATAACCCGGCAATATTTGCCGAGAATTTGCACTGATCCCTGTAATTTTAATTGAGGCAAGATTATTATCATCAACACATTCTGTAAATAATGCTCCAAGAAACATATTTTCTCACATTTATAAGGTATGATTTTTTCACTATTGTTCTTTTGATAATTCTAAACCATCAAAAATCGTCTCATATTCTTTCTTGAAATCTGATTTTATTCCAAGAAAACTAGCTGAACGGCGAATAATATTGGCAAGCACTGGTGCTGCATTCATTCCAGCTGTTGCTAAACGTTTTCCCTCTCCAGGTTGTGGTTCATCAATAATTGTTAAAACAACATAAGAAGGATTATCAATAGGAAAAGCAGCAAGAAAACTATTAAAATTTTTTGTTTTAGAATATTTTCCATTTTCAATTTTTTCAGCCGTCCCTGTTTTCCCACCAATACGATACCCTTCTACTTGTGCGTTACGTCCAGAACCAATGACACTATTCAATTTATAAAGATAGCGCATCTCTTGACTTGTTTGAGGATGAAGAACCTGTTTGGCATATTTCATAGCTTGCGCTTCAGTGCGTTTTAATAATGTCGGTTCAATCAACCAACCATTATTCATTAAAGCAGCTGCACCTACTATCGTTTGTAATGGCGTTATGGCTATACCGTGCCCAAAAGAAATTGTCATAGAATTAATATCACGCCACTGACGTGGCAAAATAGGATTAGCAACTTCAGGCAATTCTACTTTCATACGATCTAATAAACCAAACCGTTTCAAAAAATCGCGATGTCCATCAACCCCTACCGCTAATGCTTCCTTAGCAGAACCAATATTAGAGGAATAAATAAAAATCTCCCATAATTTTAATGGGCGATTCTTTCCATGAAAATCGTGAATAAAATAGTTCTTACTTGCTTGAAGTGGTTTGGACGCATCAATGACACTGTTTAGGTGAAAAATTTCTGAATCAAGCGCCATCGCTGTCGTGAAACTTTTGATAATGGATCCCATTTCAAAAGCTCCAGCTGTTATCCGGTTTAAGCGATCACTTTTAAGAGCATCAACAGGATTTCCAGGATCAAAATCAGGAACAGACGCCATAGCTAAAACTTCACCGGTATGAATATTTAAAATAACAGCTCCCGCAGCAAGCGCTTTGTAAATCTTCATCGCCTTTATGAGTTCATCGCGCACAATTGTCTGAACACGCACATCAATCGAAAGTTGAACAGGATTCAATGACATATCCGTTGTAAGACCAGAAGTACGCAGAACACTTAAACCAGCGTCATCAATATATTTCTCCATCCCCGCTATGCCCTGATTATCAACATTAACCATGCCAAGAATATGCGAAGCAACAGAACCACCTGGATAAAAACGACGTATTTCTGTGCGGAAACCAATACCTGGAATACCAAGTGCCATAATTTGCTGTTTTTGTTTTGGGGTTAACCCACGTTGAATCCAAGAAAAACCAGATTTGCTCTTTAAACGCTTGTAAATTTCCTGAAAATCAAGCTTCGGTAAAACCGTTGAAATCAATTCTATTGTTTCGTCCACGTCAATAATGCGCCGTGGTTCAGCAAAAAGCGAGTAGGTTGCGATATCGGTTGCTAATAAACGCCCATTACGATCAATAATATCAGGTCGAGTAGCTAATTGCAGTGTTCCTGGACCTTTTGCTTCTTCAATGCGATCATCTTCAAGCCCATAAAAAATAAGGCATTTTCCCATAATGCTATAAAAAATAAGAACGCATATTAACGAAAAAATCAAACGTGAACGACGGATAGAAAAATCTAAATTATTTACTTGACTGTTTAAGCGCTTTTTTTTCCGAAAAAATAGACGCAATAATTTCATTACCGCATGCCTTTTTGAACAACACCATTCATGGGAAAGATACGATTATTAACAAGGAAAGGCTTATTTTCTTCAAAATCATATTGTTTGATTAATTCTTCAATTGGATCATGCAAACGTACTGGAATATCTTCTAATTCAACAACTTGTCGAGGTTGTATAATCTCTAAATTTAGTTCTTTTTTATAACGCTCTGCAAGTATTGCCATACGTGAGGGCTCTATCATCGTAGCCCATTCAGCACGAAGAAGTTTTACCGTATTTTTTTCTACTGCAATTTCATGTTCAATACGAAGCACTTCACCAATTTGTTTTTGAACATCATATTTTACTTTGTACGTAATAGCTGCCATAAAAATCATGATTATGACGAAAATGACATCCAATGTACGAAAAACTATCATTATTTATTGCTTTCAAAATTAGCAATTTCTTTTAAGCCAAACAATTTCATATCTGCTTCCATTGCATCTACCTGAGTACGGATGCCTATACGCAACCTTGCAGAACGTGCAC
Source organism: Bartonella bacilliformis KC583 (assembly GCF_000015445.1). NCBI lineage: Bacteria > Pseudomonadati > Pseudomonadota > Alphaproteobacteria > Hyphomicrobiales > Bartonellaceae > Bartonella > Bartonella bacilliformis. The sequence continues at coordinate 987,226 of NC_008783.1, forward strand.
GAGGGTTTTTCTGTAATTCCTCTTCACTTGCAGTTTTTCCACCTTTAAATAAAGGAAAAAACGTCGCTGGAGCAGATTCTACTTCTGGAAGATAGCGTGATCCTTTACGATTTCCTGAACAAAAAGAAAAAAATTTTTTCACTATGCGATCTTCAAGTGAATGAAAACTTACGACTCCCAAACGCCCCCCTGCTTTTAAAACCCGCTCAGCAGCAAATAAACCGCGTGTAAGTTCATTAAGCTCATCATTAACGTAAATGCGAAGAGCCTGAAATACACGTGTTGCAGGATGAATACGATCTCCTGGTTTACGACCTATTAAAACCTCAATTTCATGAGCAAGATCACGTGTACGCAAAAAAGGGCGAATACGACGACGCTTTTCAATCATTTTTGCAATTCGGCTTGAATGACGCTCTTCTCCTAATATCCTAAATATCTGAATCAAATCATCTATTTTTAAGTGATTCACAACATCGCTTGCAGATAAACCCGTCTGTGCCATTCTCATATCTAACGGACCATCTTTTTGAAAAGAAAATCCTCGTTCAGCCTCATCAAGCTGCATAGAAGAAACACCAATGTCAAGAATAACTGCATCTACCTTTTCTTCAATCACACGATCCAACTGTGAAAACTCTGTTTGTACTAAACGAAGACGTGGAAAAAATTGATCGACAAGCGGTTTTCCTTCACGGATTGCATGCGGATCACGATCAAGAGCAGTAACATTCGCACCTGCATTCAAAAGAGCACGCGTATAACCACCAGCACCAAAAGTTCCATCAATCACTGTTGCACCAGACAATGGCGCAAGCCCAGCCAAAACCGGCTCTAATAATACTGGAATATGGCGTTTAGTTCCGTTATCTCGTTCTATCACAATAACCCAATCTTGATTTATGTTTTTGCAGATCAACAGCCATCAATGGTAGATAACATCATCATAATCAAAACTTTAACTTTCATGTCTATTTAAAGCTAAAATTGATCCAACATGCTACGTTAGCTCATTATACTTAAAAAAATATTATGATTTTTAAAATCATCTCCTCTTAAGCGCGTAATTCAAAAACAAAAAACAAGCCTTCAAAGAAACTTATATAAACACCGTATAAATAAATATCAGTCGGCCTATAAGCCGGGTTCTGTATGGTAAAGCTTATACTTTACATGGCAACCATTCATCTAGGACGGATGTTACCATCCGCCTCGTGCAACCTACCCAAATGACTCACCTGGAAACTGGCTGCAAGCCAAACCTTGCACGTCATTTCTATTTGGTCTTGCTCCCGGTGGGGTTTACCTTGCCACACCCATTACTGCGTGCGCGGTGAGCTCTTACCTCACCTTTTCACCCTTACCTATAAAAATAGGCGGTTTGCTTTCTGTGGCACTTTCCCTAGGGTCACCCCCGCCGGGTGTTACCCGGCACCGTTTTTCCATGGAGCCCGGACTTTCCTCACCTATCTTAACATGAGACAAGCGCGGCTGCCCAGCCGACTGATCTGATATTTATAAAACATTTTTCATAACGTGAAAATAGATGCTAAAAATATTTTATATATTGTAGTAAAAGAATTGATCACATTCGTTGATTGTTTATTTATTTTTGTGACACTATAAACAGTGGTTTTACGCACAATTTAGTATTTTCAAGCTGGTGGCCTAAAATATATTATCATTTTATAAAGCTAAATAGATTTTAACTTTTAAACAATGTTTTATTAAAAACGGTATCCACTTTTTTATTTCATAATCCATATCATGTTTAAAAATTATAGAGCACACATTGCTAGTGCTTAATTTATGCACTTTGCATATTCATGATACCATTAAAAAAACTTCTGTTTGCATATTATTTTATGATTAAACTCACTGACCATTTTCACTATAGGCTTAATAGAATAAGAAGATTCTTCAAATAGCAACAGAACGAAAATACTCTTAAATCAGTTTCAAATAATGACCAAAATATGATTACAAATTAGTATCTATAACAGAAGAACGAGAAATTGCTTTTAATGCAATTGCAGTAACAGTTTTACCAAATTTTTGTGCTTGTTCATTGTTCTGACCACTCGCAAGAACAGCAAAAATTGCATCCCGACGTGCTTGGTCAACAACACTTTGTTTTTTTTGAGTATCTATTTTAGAAAAGCTCATTGCAACACCTGAAAAAAACGTCGCCAGATCTTCTGAAAGTATACCTTTTGTTATTACTATCTGGTGAGAAAAAATCATCTTTTTTACAGATTGATAAGCCAAAAAACTAACAGCAAAAACTAATAAAAAAAATAAAATGAGAAAAATAATACGATGCCAACAGAATTTTATCATTTTTTGTCCTAAATACTACAAACACAAGTCTGCACATCACACATAAAATGTTTTTATATTTTCTTAACCCCTAAAAATAATGACTCATACTGGTTTTTAAACCATTCTCGATGCATTTTATACATAACGTGTCATACAACACTGACTCTTAATGCTTTTCTCAGTGACATAAGAATTCGTGTAATCATGAAGTAGATTATTGATTGAAATAAAAAAACCCGACTGAAAAATTTCAGTCGGGCCAAAAACTCTCAGGGATCCACGCGGGGGGGGGGGGGGAGAGGCTCCCTGATTGTCCTTGATCACATCGATTCTAGATCATCGATGAGACACCCCTGCTATGGAATAAAATATTTTAAACAACAAGAAATTCTTGTCATTTTTTCCAAAAAAAAAGTAAAAATTATTACTAATCTTGTAAAAATGAAAAAATTTAGGCAAAAAATACTAAACCCGGCCCAATTTGAAGCAATTTTGTTTTAAAATATATCCATAAGATTTTTCTGCTTATTGGAATTTATATTATAATTTTTACAAAAAAATCTTTTGCTATAATAATTAAAAACAATAAGAAGTTTTTACGAATCAAATCCTAATTAATCGGTAAATCACGCAAACTGAATTAGTATGCTTCAAAATATAAAAATGAAAATCCTCAATACCATATTTTACTACACAAGCACTTTATTCCAAGAATAGTGCATCAGCATGTCAACCGCATAACCATATATAAATGCTAACCATAACAGTTTGACTAATAATAATTGCTTTCACACACCATCGATCCAATAAAACAATAGATTATTTACTTTGTGAAAGCCATGATCAAAACTTGTTCTCTTTTCATCTCCCATGCAATGAAGAGACACTGGCAACATGGAATATAATTTGCTTTTTGAAAAATTTAGACGACACAAACATATCGATACTTTTTAAATTTAAATAGCTTATACAAGAAGAAGAATATTAGCGTGTGAGTGGCTTATAATTCACACGCTTAAGATTAAGCGCATCTGGGCCAAGACGGCGAATCTTATCTGCTTCATAGTCAGCAAAATTACCTTCAAACCATTCCACATGACCATTACTTTCAAAAGCCAAAATATGCGTTGCTAATCGATCAAGAAACATACGATCGTGCGATATAATAACGGCACAACCAGCAAAATTTTCTAAAGCGTCTTCCAATGCACCTAATGTTTCCGTATCAAGATCATTGGTTGGTTCATCGAGAAGAAGAACATTGCCTCCCTCTTTTAAAAGCTTAGCCAAATGTACACGATTACGCTGCCCACCTGACAAATCAGTCACTTTTTGCTGCTGGTCCCCACCCTTAAAGTTAAAAGCACCACAATAAGCACGACTGTTCATTTCATATTTGCCTAACTTGATAATATCATTGCCGCCAGAAATTTCCTCCCAAACAGTCTTCTCACCCTGCAACGTATCACGACTCTGATCAACATAACTTATCTGAACTGTCTCCCCAATGCGTATTTTCCCTGAGTCTGGTTGTTCTTGCCCTGTTAACATCTTAAATAAAGTAGATTTCCCTACACCATTGGCACCAATGACCCCAACAATCCCACCGGCAGGAAGCTTGAAAGAGAGAGAATCTATCAACACGCGATCACCATAGGCTTTTGACAGACGATCAACTTCAATAATAACCTGGCCTAATCTTTCACCAACAGGAATAATAATTTGTGCATCACCAGGGCGACGTTCATGCGCAGCCTGAACCAATTCATCATAAGCCTTGATACGAGCTTTTGATTTTGCTTGACGTGCTTTTGGGCTAGAGGAAATCCATTCTTTTTCGCGTGATAACGCACGCTGACGAGTAACCTCTTCACGACCCTCCTGCGCCATACGTTTAGCTTTAGCATCCAAATAAGCAGAATAATTCCCCTCATAAGGAATGCCTTTGCCACGATCCAATTCTAAAATCCAACCTGTTACATTATCGAGAAAATAACGATCGTGCGTAATCAAAAGGACCGCACCTGGATATTCACGCAAATGTTTTTCAAGCCAAGCCGTCGTTTCTGCGTCTAAATGATTTGTAGGTTCATCCAAAAGCAATAAATCAGGTTTTGATAAAAGCAATTTACAAAGTGCAACACGCCGCTTTTCACCGCCTGAAAGTTTTGTTACACTCTCGTTTGTTGGTGGACAATTAAGAGCGGCCATAGCCATTTTCACTTGGCTTTCTAAGTCCCAAAGATTCTGGCTATCGATAATATCCTGAAGTTTAGCGCTTTCATCAGCTGTTTCATCATTATAATTCATCATTAATTCATTATAGCGATCTATGATCGCCTGCTTATCTGCAACGCCTTCCATTACATTGCCATACACATCCTTATTTTCATCAAGAACAGGCTCTTGCGGAAGATAACCACAACGCGCCCCCTCAGCAAGCCATGCTTCCCCCGTGTATTCTTTATCCAATCCAGCCATAATGCGTAAAATAGTCGATTTACCTGCACCATTTGGTCCCAAAATGCCAATCTTTGCATCCGGATAAAAGGACAGATGAATATCCTCTAAAATTTTTTTATTACCGTAAGCTTTACTGACCCCATCCATATGGTAGATAAATTGGCGTGCCATAAGTTTCCTTTTGATATTATGTGATTAAAGAAATTAGAATTCCAAGAACACTGTTTTTGCTTGTCTCAAATTTTGCGATAAACAATCTTTACAGGCACGAACAGCTTCGCACCATATTGATACATTTTCTTCTCTCATCTCACAAGCCCTTCATAATTTCAAATACGAAAAAACATCCCTCAATGCAAAAAAGGCTTTCTTTTTTGTATCTGAAATGTGCTAAAGAACTAGCCTCTCTCCTGATCTTATATACAAAGGTGTATCAATCAGCTTAAACTATCCTGCAAATCAACAGATAATTACGCAGCAACTAAACTTCTTATTCTCTTCTATCTTATGAACATTACACCATGTCTCCTACTCATTAAACATTGACAGATAGTGGTATGTAATTGCAATTAGTAAAAAATAAGCAATATCATCCAAAATTTATCTATATCTCTCTTTTACGACCTGATATTGGAGAGTTCTGAACTTGAATCAAGTCATCTTATAGCTTCAAAACGAAACAGAGCCTTAAAACTACTGAAAGAAATAAGTTGCCTACAGGAATAGATTGATGGAAAAGAAAGCTTTAATCGTTGTGGATGTTCAAAATGATTTCCTTCCAGGTGGAGCACTTGCAGTACTACAAGGCAATACTATTCTACCAACTATCAACGATCTCATAACCCGTTTTGACCATGTCATTTTAACCCAAGACTGGCATCCAAAAGGGCATCTCAGCTTTGCTTCTTCCCACCCTGATAAATCCCCTTATGATATGATTAATCTTGATTATGGTCCTCAAATACTCTGGCCTGACCATTGCGTACAAGGAACAAAGGGAGCGGATTTTCATCAATCTCTCAACATTGATAAAGCACAGCTTATCATCCGCAAAGGCCATAACCGGAAAATTGACAGCTATTCTGCTTTTTTTGAGAATGATCAAAAAACGCCAACAGGCTTACAAAATTACCTCAAAGAACATAGCTTTACAAAATTGATTATGTGCGGTTTAGCAACTGACTTCTGTGTTGCATTTTCTGCACTTCACGCTGTACAATGTGGTTTTCAAGTCAGTGTCGTGTTAAATGCTTGTGCTGGTATTGATGTCAATGGGTCACTTAATATCATGCTTAAAACTATGCATGAAGCCGGTGTAGAACTTTTAATGATTTACTAAAATCCTCTCCTAACAACTACAGAAACAAAATAAATTCATATCATATCACTTAGATACAACATGTTTGCTTGAAAAATCATGTTTGAAACGAAGGGAGGAATAAAATGCCATTCCAATCACAAATATACCAATAAATCCTGTTAATATTTCAGGTACCGGCATAATAATTTGCATATACATAATAACTGCAAGAATTAAGATCGCATAAAAAGCACCATGTTCCAGATAACGGTAACGCAATAATGTTCCTGTTTCAACAAGCATGACTGTCATAGAACGTACATAAAATGCGCCAATACTAAGACCTATGGCAATGATAAAAAGGTTATGTGAAAAAGCAAAAGCGCCAACAACACCATCAAAAGAAAAACTAGCATCCAAAATTTCTAAATAAAGAAATGAGCCTAGCCCTCCCTTAGCAGTCGTGGTCAAGGTCATTTCTTTAGAATCTAAAAACGCACCAACTGCTCCAACTACTAAAAATGTCAAAAGCCCATAAAGCATAGCTAGTAAAACAGTCAGCTTATCTGCTGTGACAACTTGTCCTGAAAAAAATAATATCAAAATTAAAACAATTGCAATATCAATCCCTACGAGAAAACCAAGTTTCTGAGCTGGTTTTTCTATAAAAGGCAGCCAATGTACTTTTTTTTCAGGATCAAAAAAATATTTTAAACCAACCATCATGAGGAAGGTTCCTCCAAAAGCTGCAATCCCTGCATGAGAATCCGTTAAAATCGTAGCATATTGATCTGGCTCCCATATTGCTAATTTGACTGCTGCAATTGGACTAATCCAAGCAGCAAAAGCAACAACCAACAGTGGGAAAATGATCCGCATACCAAACACTGCTATTATAATGCCCCACGTCAAAAAACGACGCGACCATAGCTGGTTCATTCTTCCAAGAATCCGTGCATTAACAATAGAATTATCAAAAGACAGAGAAATTTCTAAAATTCCTAAGGTACAACAAATGAAAAAATATTTCAGAATCCCAATAATGCTGTTCGTTTCGAACCAACCAATAACCCCACCTAAACAAACACCAATAATTGTGAAGGAAAAAGCCCATTTAAAATATCTGAATAGGACCATAATTATTCCTCAAAATTCATCTTCTGGAATCTATTTTTTAAATCAAAAACTACATCTATCAATAATAAAATAGTATGCACATAGAAAATTCATACGCCTCTCCCTTAAAAAGAATCAAGAAAATAGAATTAGTAAGTCTATATTCCTTTCAATTCAAATATTATTCTTAGAATAAAAAATGAAAATTCACTCTATATTTATTGAATTTAAAAAAAATAAAGGACTAAAAGACATTGACATTGAGTAATGAGATATTAATACAATGTGTAGTTTTATTGGTATAAAGCTCATACCATACTTACTGAGGGAGATAATTCGTGGCACGTCCTGAAACTGAAGCAAAAACCGTATTTGGAAAGCGTTTGCGTCACATTCGCCTCGCTTTAGGCGATCCATCACGTGAAACATTAGCTAAAAATTTTAACATGACAAAGAACTCCATTGCTTTTTATGAGCGAGGAGAAAGAGAACCTAATCTTAGTGTATTACAAGCATATCGGACATTATATGGAGTCAATATTAATTGGCTTTTAACAGGCCAAGGAAAAATGTTTGATACTGAATATACCAGAAGTGAATTTGACTGGAATTACTTTATTAAAAAAATTGAAACGATTGAAGATATTCTTACTAACAGCGATTACAGTGATATACTCAATCAAAATAAACTTAAAAAATCTTATGAAAAATTGCAAAAATATCCACTGGCACAGAGTATATCGAATAATCTTAATCCAAAAGCAATCGCTTCCCTGGTCAATATGAAAGCAAATATGGCAAATTCTTATGCTCTTAGTTTGTTTATAGAGCTCCTTATTCGAAGCATATCGCATAAAGATACTACAGCTAATCAATAAGATTTTATTACAAAAAACACTAGAACTTAAACTCTATCAATATAAAAAATTTTTGCTGTATTGATAGAGCTTAATACGCTTTATTATTTTGTCATGAAAGCTTGAGCGTATCTGCACACCATGATCAAGAGAAGCCTCCTTCTATTTAGGAAGAAGGCGGTATTGCTATAATTTTCCAACAATCTACTCAATAGCACAAAATATTGTTTTCTTTTTGAAACACTGACATATATTGCGAAATGTATTCTTGCAAACCAAGAAAAACTTAAGGGGGATGTTGATCTTTCATTGAAAGCGTGTTTGGCACTCATGTTAGAAACTGAGTGCTTATCCTGCAAGCTAGTTGTTGTTTATGAGGTAAAACATGTATTTTGAGGTGTTTCGGGGTGTCCACAATCAGTGGTATTGGCGTTTAATTTCAACAGATGAGCAGAAAATTGCTTTTTCCAGTATAGGTTACCCAACAAAAGAAGATATCCTGATAGGTATCGAACAAATCAAAAAAGTTACACGTCGTACATCTGTCGTAGAATTAAAATCTTAATGTTTTTTGCTGTCTAAATGAAAATTTTTATCTCAGAGAGTGAATATAAGCAACGGACTACTGCAGTAATACATATAACTTTAGTATTAGCTCTAAGCAGATCTATCAAACTCTAGCGCATATGAGAATTTTTCCTTATAGACTAGAAAATTCTCCCTAAAGAAAATGGTGGGCCCGGAGGGACTCGAACCCCCAACCAAGCGGTTATGAGCCGCTGGCTCTAACCAATTGAGCTACAGGCCCCACAAGACTGCTTCTCTCTAAACTAAAATACTTTATAATACAAGAGATTGCCTCAATTATAATTCATATTTTTTTCTTTCCTCTCGCTTTTTTTCTTTCAGCGCCCTAATTACTTTACAATAATTCCTGAAAATGAGAAAGTAATGAAGACACAAATGAGACGAATGAATATGACAAAAGCAATTTCCCAACTTTTTAATATCTATTGGACAAAAATCACTATATTGACAATTCTGGCACTGTTAACCAGCTCTCTGTCTGTATACGCTGAAAAAAGCACAATAAAAAATTCCACTATTACTGTTACTGCAACCGGTGAAAGCCAAGCAACTCCAGATATGGCGATTATGAATTTAGCCGTTATTACACATAATAAAACAGCTCAAAAAGCATTAGAAGCCAATAATAAATCTATAAATAACATTATTGATTCTTTTAAAAAGGAGGGTATTCAAGAAAAGGATATACAAACATCAAATTTATTTATTCATTACATCAATTCTGATAAACATCAAGAACAAAGAGGTGATGAAAACCTCTATCAAGTTTCACATTCTTTGACAGTGCGCATCCGTGATCTTTTAAATGCTGGCATGATACTTGACCAAGCAATGGCGCTCGGTATTAATTCTGTTAGAGACATTACCTTTACTAATACTGATACAAAACCATTTTATACAGCAGCGCGTAAACAAGCTATTGCTGAAGCTATTGAAAAAGCAGAAACTCTAGCTCACGCAGCCAGTGTGAAATTGGGGAAAATTATTGAGATTAATGAAAGTAATGATCCTCCTCATCTCATGCCACGCCTTATCAGCAGAGCACAAACTGCAAGCTATGCGGATACACATTTTTCAAGTGGTGAATTGAACTATAGTGTTACTGTCACTGTAACATTTGCTATCGACTGAAACACATTCAATCTCTGATTTTTTTGAAACATTCCTTATCAAGTTACAGGCTCTCTCGATAAAATGCTCGTGATACGTTGGAAGAAGTAAAGCATTGAAGCTAGTTTCAATAAACCACCTTCATGAATTTTAATTTTCCTACGCGCAAAATTGTGTTTGATATACTATTTGAAATTTCATAATACCGACCGAGTGATGTAACTGAACATCTTCACTTTCATCAATAAACCAACAAATATAACTTTCCAGAGATGAACGTGAACTGCTTCAATCATTCAAAATTGAAAATATACAATCTTTTACAGCTGATTTAAGGATAACTGACCATAAAAAAGCACGCTTTCATTACATTATGAATCAAGAAAACTACGCAATTTACGTGAACGACTAGGATGCTTCAATTTACGAAGTGCTTTTGCTTCAATCTGACGGATACGCTCACGTGTGACTGAAAATTGCTGACCAACTTCTTCTAACGTATGATCAGTATTCATCCCAATACCAAAACGCATTCTTAAAACACGCTCTTCACGTGGCGTTAATGAAGCGAGTACGCGAGTTGTTGTATCACGCAAATTAGCCTGAATAGCTGCATCAATTGGCAATAAAGCATTTCTATCCTCAATGAAATCCCCTAAATGAGAATCATCTTCATCACCAACAGGCGTTTCAAGTGAAATAGGCTCTTTCGCAATTTTAAGAACTTTTTGCACTTTTTCTAAAGGCATAGAAAGTTTACTGGATAATTCTTCTGGTGTAGGTTCGCGCCCAATTTCATGTAAAATTTGGCGCGATGTACGAACAATTTTGTTAATAGTTTCAATCATATGAACAGGAATACGAATGGTACGTGCCTGGTCAGCAATTGAACGCGTAATTGCTTGACGAATCCACCATGTTGCATAAGTTGAAAACTTATATCCACGCCGATATTCAAATTTGTCAACGGCCTTCATCAAACCGATATTACCTTCCTGAATAAGATCAAGAAACTGCAAACCACGGTTTGTGTATTTTTTTGCAATTGAAATAACAAGACGCAAATTCGCTTCTACCATTTCTTTTTTAGCAATCGTCGCTTCGCGCTCACCCTTTTGTACTTGGGTAACAATCCGACGAAACTCTCCTATCGAAATAGCAGTTTCTTGCGCAAGATTTTGTATCTCACTACGCAAATTACGAATGACCTCAACTTCACGAGTTGAAAATTCTTTCCAACCAGATCCTGGTAAAGTTGCAATATAATTAACCCAATCTGAATCCAATTCACGGCCTTGATATTCTTTTAGAAAATCTTCGTGCCCAATTCCATAACTATTCGCAATCCGCTTTAATTTACCCTCATTATGAACCAACCTTTTATTAATATCATACAGTTGTTCAACTAAGGCTTCAATACGATTTTGGTTCAGGGAAAGAGATTTTACTGCTTGAATCAAATCAGATTTCAATTGAGTAGATTTCTTCTTTTGAGCAGAAGAGAGATCACTTGCTTTACAAGCAGCTAAACTACTTTCAACATGCTGATTTTGCAATTTCCTCAATTTGACATAAGTTTCAGCAATAAAGTTCAAAGTTTCCATAATCTGAGGATATAATTCATTTTCCATTGCTGCAAATGACAAATTAACCTCATCATCTTCATCATCTTCAGCACCTATATCCTCTGCAATAATGTCCACGTCATCTTTATCAGACGGGGATGCTTCTTTTTTAATTTTTTCTACTTCACTCCGCTCAATAATTGGGGCTTGCTTGGCTTCTGGTCCAGCGTAAGTCATTTCAAGATCAATAATTTCACGAAGAAGGATACGCTGTTCTCTCAATTCTTCACGCCAAATAATAAGCGCCTGAAATGTTAAAGGACTTTCACAAAGCCCCGAAATCATTGTTTCACGTCCTGCCTCAATGCGCTTAGCAATGGCAATTTCCCCTTCACGAGAAAGAAGCTCAACTGCTCCCATTTCACGCAAATACATACGCACCGGATCGTCTGTTCTATCTGTTGCTTCACGTTTAGGTATCGTCGCAACTTCACGGCTAGTGGCCTCTACCAAATCACCACCTTCTACCGTAATTTCCCCTTCATAATGCTCAGCTTCTATTTCATCTTCATCGTCTACAACGTTAACACCCATCTCAGAAAACATCATCAATATATCTTCAATTTGTTCGGATGTAACTTCATCAGAGGGAAGAACCGCATTTAATTCATCCATTGTTACGTAGCCATTTTTTTTGGCAAGCTTTATCATTTTTTTGATGGCGTCATCGGAAAAATCAAGAGGAGCATTGTCTAAGCTTCCTTGACCCATTACTTCTAGATTGTCTTTCTTTTTAACCTTTGCCATACTGTCACTCCAACTTGACCACTACACAGACTTCGTGTGATCAAATTCTTTTGCATTCTCACTTAGCGCATCAATCATGTTTCATCTTCTTAAGGTAATCTCTTACTGAAAATGAATACATCTTCATATACACTCTTATTTGCATAAAAATATTGAAAAACTTCAAAAGTTTCCCTCGGTACTCTCAGCCTTTCTGAGACAACCTTTACACTACATAGCTTAAGAGTCACTTTTTGATTATTCCTGAAATTTAGTCACCATTCTTTAAAATACTATTTCCACAATAGATTAATCCTATCATGAGGCTTTGGTGACTGATTCTCTTTTAAAAAGCGAATCATTTTATCTTATTTTCCTCACTCTCGTCTGTTCTTTCATTAAACCAACAGCCAAATCCTTCAATTAAAGCTTCTGTTGCGTGTGTCTGCTCTAATTCAACCTTTGTTTCACGCAACAGATCAAAAATTTCGCTACTAGGATTATTCAAGAGTTGCTCCTCAATATCTTGCAATCTCTTATGTAGGTGGTGTTCTTGAAGATGCAAGTAGATAGCTTGTTTCAACACAGAACGAGCATCTTCTATAGGAGCTCTAGCGAAGAAAGTACGCATACCAACCTTTTGTACAAGATTCATCATATGCTCTAAAATAATCTTTTGTCCTTTTTTTTCTAAAGCTATGATCATCGTCTCTTCAGCAAGAAGACACTGACTACCAAGAATTTCTAACATAGATTGATGAAAATTCATCAATTGAGTATTTTTCAATTCTAACTCAGCAAGAACTTCAAAATTTTCATGCCAAAGATCAGGATAGTGTGCTAAAACTAGCAAAATAACTGCTTCTCGTAAAGGAATAGAGTGTGACGAAGTGCGCACCATGTCGGAATTTTCTAAAGCAGAAAAAATTTTTCCCTGAAATATCCCATTTTTTTGATTTTCACTGTACCCTTCTGTACTCTTCTTTTTTGAAAAAGATGAACGAAAAAAATCAAAAAGTCGCTTTTTTATATCTTGCAAATAATAACGACGTACACTCTCATCTTTAATCTTAAAGATCTCCTGTTTCAGTTCTCGTTCTAACGCTGCTCGCTCTTCTGGTGTTTCAAAACGCTTTCCATAAGTGGCACGCAACCATAAAAGTTCAATTAGCGGAATTGATTTTTGCACATAAGAATCAAAAAATTTTGCACCACCAACACGAACAATCTCATCAGGATCTTGTCCTTGTGGCAACAAAATAAAGCGCACAGACAGCCCTGCTTTCAAAAGAGGCAAGACACGATCGGCAACACGAAAAGCAGCTTTTAAACCAGCATCATCCCCATCAAAGCATAAAATTGGATCAGAACTCATCTTCCACAAAAGCTCAATTTGAGCCTCTGTTAACGCTGTCCCCAGAGGAGCAACCACTTTCTCAAAACCAGCCTTAATTAAACTGATAACATCTATATAACCTTCAACAACAAGGATGGAAGGTGCTTTTTCTCCACTCGTGAAGGAGTTATTTTTGCGAGCAGAAGCTGCGTTATAAAGTATATTTCCCTTATGAAACAGCACCGTTTCAGGACTATTGAGATATTTTGCCTGGACATCTTGATCTAGCGTACGTCCTCCAAAAGCGACAACGCGCCCGCGTAAATCTTGAATAGGAAATATAATACGATTTCTAAATCGGTCGTAGGGAACCGCAATATCCTCACCTGATATGAGAAGACCACAATCCTCCATCTGCTTAACTGAAACACCACGTGCGCTCAAAACCTCTTTCAAGGCTGTGCGCTTTGCTGGCGCAAAACCAATCCGAAAACGTTTTGCAAGTTCTGGTGTTATACCACGTTCATCAAGATATTGGCGTGCTTGTGCTCCTCCCTTATCATACAAATTATTTTGAAAAAAATCTGTAGCTATTGCCATAACATCATACAGATCTGCTTTTTGCATTTCACGTTTATAACTTTGTAGATCAAGAACGGGTAATTTCATACCAGCCAAATCAGCTAAGCGTTCTACAGATTCTGAAAATTGTAATCCATCAAGTTCACAAAGAAAATTAAAAATGTCACCACTCACACCACAACCAAAACAATGGTAGTAGCCTTTACGATCATCACAATGAAAACTTGGAGTTTTTTCACCGTGAAATGGGCAACAACACCAAAAATCTCCTCGTGAGGACTTGCTTTTTCGGGGATCAAATGTCACCCTTTGACCAATAACTGTTGAAATTGGCAATCTTGTGCGGATCTCATCAAGGAAATCAGGGGGAAAACGCATCATCTTTCACAAATTCTTAAAATTCTTTTTTGCATGTTTAACGACTTTGGAACATAATGCCAATACCTCTCTTGAGAGTTTGCCAAATTTTCAATAATCCACCGAGAATAATTCAAAAATGGAGATAAAAAAGTGACCAATTTTTTTGTTAAATATCCATTGCTAGAAACTATTGCTTGGTTAATTGTTCTCACTTTTGTTGCATTTTTAGTTAATCTTTTAGCACGAAAACTTCTCATTCATGGAGAAAAACGGCTCTCTTCCTTTCTCCCCGAGAGTACAACCAATGATACTGAATGTGCTATTAGGTACATAGCGAGTATTGCTTCAGCTTTTATTATCTCAACCGGTGTTAATTTTATACCAACATTGCCCAACGTGCTCGGTACTATTATCCGCAATGTTTCCAATGCTTTTATTATTTTTATTGTTGTCTTAACAATTTCTGCTCTTTTCAATGTCATCAACACTCTTTACGAACAACAACCAGCAGCACGATTAAAACCGATAAAAAGTTATATTCAAATTGCTAAAATTGCACTTTTTGCTGTTGCTACTGTTTTAATGCTAGCCACGTTGATCGATCGCTCGCCCCTTATCCTCTTTTCTGGTCTTGGTGCGATGGCAGCTGTCTTGCTTCTGATCTTTCAAGATACACTGCTTTCTCTTGTTGCAGGCATCCAAATTTCATTTACCGATATGGTACGCGTCGGCGATTGGATTGAAATTCCAAATCTCGGTGCAGACGGTGATGTCATTGAAATTGCCCTGCATACCGTCAAAGTTCAAAATTTTGATAAAACAATTACTACAGTTCCCATTCGTAAGCTGGTTACAGATCCTTTCAAAAACTGGCGTGGTATGCAAGAATCAGGTGGCAGACGCATTAAGCGACCTTTATTCATTGATCAATCGAGTATCCGCTTTCATACAGAAGAAGAGCAAGCATACCTTGCGCAATTTAACTTATTAGAAAACTATTTTGCAAAAAAAATACCGGAAATCAAAAAATGGAATACCCAACTGAGTAAAAACCCAAATGTCCCCGCCAATACCCGACGTTTGACGAATATTGGAACTTTCCGTGCTTATATTTTATCTTATTTACGAGAGCATCCTCACATCAAAAAAAATATGACTCTCATGACACGGCAATTACCTCCAACACCGGATGGCTTACCCTTGGAAATCTACTGCTTTACCAACACAGTTATTTGGGCAGAATATGAACAAATTCAAGCTGATATTTTTGATCATCTTTATTCTATCCTCCCTGATTTTGGTCTAAAAATCTTTCAAAATCCAAGTGGTTACGACTTTATTCATGCATTTGAAACAAAGTAAAATAATAAGCCCCTCTGATATTAATCCTTTGAATAAACCTACATTCAAACAAAAAAGAAAGAAAAAGTATCATGAATGGCTCGCTGATACTCCTTCATCTTGCAGGCGCTGTTTCTTTACTGCTTTGGTCTACACGCATGGTAAGAACAGGAGTTGAGCGTGCCTATGGTGACAAACTCAAATCTAAATTACGTCACGTCATGTCTAATCCATTTTTCTCTGTAAGTTTTGGACTTTTCATGGCCGTGATCCTACAAAGCTCGACAGCAGTGACACTCCTTGTTGGCTCTTTTGTTGGCTCTGGTTTTGTTTCTAGTTTAGCAGGGCTTATGGCAGTACGTGGAGGAGAATTAGGGTCAGCCCTTGTTGTTAAAATTCTCTCTTATAATCTTACCCTCGTTGTCCCTTTATGTCTTTTGATTGGCACTTCCATCTTTATGACAACTGAAAAACATAATTGGCGCCAAATGGGGCGTATCATTATTGGTATTGGACTTTTAATTCTATCTTTACAAATGACAAGCGCTACGACAGAATCTCTACGTGATAGTGCGATCCTACCTAATATCATTAGCTATCTCTCAACAGACCCTATTTCGGCTTTTTTGTTAGCAGCAGCTTTAACGTATTTTTTACATTCATCCATTGCAGGAATTATTTTGCTCGTTAATTTTGCTAATTATGACTTGATTCAATCTCAATTATGTATCGTGATGGTCCTAGGCGTCAATCTGGGTTCTTCTCTTATTGCACCAATTCTAACACGTAATGCCGCTCCTGATACCCGTCTTATCCCATTGGGTAATTTACTAATGCGCGGTGCTGGTTCAATCGTGATCCTGGTCTTATTCCTCTTTTTTCAATCACCAACTGCATGGCTTGGCGACAATGCTGCTACTCAAGTCATCAATGCTCACATTATTTTTAATATTCTTATTCTTCTTGCTGGCATTCCACTATCAAAATGGATTTTAAAACTGACCACAATCATCGTCCATATGAGTACAAAAACACCGCAAACCGATAATACTCTTGATCTAGCTAATCAAACAGCTCTTGATGATAGTGTGCTAACTCGCCCAACGTTAGCACTCTCTAATGTTACGCGTGAAGTAATCCATATTTGTAATCTTGTTGATATAATGCTGGAAAAAATTATAAGACTTTACAACAATTCTGATCCTGCGGTCATACATGAGCTCAACCAACTCAATACCATTTTAGATAAAAAACATATCGCAATTAAACTATATCTCGCACAGCTTGCCAGACAAAAACTATCTGATCAAAAAGCTCTTCGCACACAAGAGCTCTTAAGTGCATGTATAAAATTAGATCAAGCAGGAGATATTATTATCCATATGCTGACACTTGTTAAAAAGAAACAGCAAAAAGGCTTAGAATTCACCACTGACAGCTGGAATGACTTGCTTCACTTCCACACCATTGTTTTGGATAATGCACACATTGCATTTAATGTTCTTGTTTCACGTGATACCCATACTGCACATTTGTTGGTACAGAAAAAAGACCGGTTACGTAATTTAGAAAAAGAAACAAGCTTAAAATATTTTAAACGCTTACGTGAAGGTGAGGCCCTAAACGTGGAAGCATCTAACCTTCATCTTAACACTATACATGATCTTGAACAAATTAATTCTCTTCTAACCTCCATGGTCTATCCTGTTTTAGAAGAACAGGGACTATTGCAAAGTTCTCGCTTAAGAACCTCTCCTGAACAACAAACAGCTACCCTTTGAACAGAAAGATGAAATTAACATTCATCAAGAAATATGGAATGAAATTCCCAATAGTGATACATTTCTGAAAATAGACAAATCTTGACCTTAAAAAAGCCCACTCTAATTAAGGTTGCAAGTTTAAATTGAGGGAGAATATAATGGAAAACGTGCAAATCGGCTGGGTTACAGCTATTATTATCGGTGGTCTAGCAGGTTGGGCGGCGCAATATTTTATGAAGAGTCAAACAGGAGTATTATTAAATATTGTCTTAGGAATTATTGGTGCTGCATTGATGAGCTTCTTTTTTAGCTTTTTAGGCATTAATGTTGTTGGTTGGTTTAGCTATCTTATTTTTGGCTTTATTGGAGCCTGCATTCTTATATGGATCGGTCGAAAAATCCGATCATAGTTTACTCATGAATTCTGTAAAAACACTTTCCAGTGCTTTTTTGCAACTGCCGCGAAAATTTTATCTTAACTTTAGAAATTATAGTCAAAATTTTTGATCTGCGGCGTTAATTAAATGTTTACAAGCCAGACAATCTTCTGTTGGCAAATTCCGTGCCCGTATTCAATCATCTCCGATGAAAAATTTTTCATCTTGAGATAAACAATAAATCTACTCTTAAGCGATATTCCTTTTTAAAACACTCTCGCATCTAACAACTTTCCACATATCCATTTCTGCATTACAAAGAAATCTTTGGATGATTTTTTCATCTGAAAAGCAGCGTGCTAATATAATTTAGGTAAGTAAGATGATGTTTAGGACTGAAGACTCTATTTTGCCACCATTAGAGTGGTTATCCGACAATAATAGCTCTGTCCCCCCTGCTATTTATGACTGGCTGATGGAATTAGGTTCCATGACTCTTCGTTTTGAACGTTATTGCACTCGTGTTCACGTTGAACCACGACATGAATACTTTATTGCTCGGAATGAATTAAAAGAAGAAGCTGAACACCTCCCTGAAAGCTCACTTTATTGGCTACGCGAAGTTGTTCTTATGGGGGACAATCAGCCTTGGCTTTTGGGACGTACAGTTATCCCGCAGGAAACTTTAGCCCATCACAGTAATGCATTGATGAATTTAGGAACTTTACCGCTAGGGCGCTATTTGTTTAGCAATGGTGAATTAACTCGCGATTATATTCACATTGGCCGGAAGGATTCATTGTGGGCACGTCGTTCTCGTCTGCGATTATCAGGAAAACCACTTCTACTGACTGAGCTATTTTTAGCAGATTCGCCACTATACACAGAAGATCCCTCTTAATTATATTGGTATTGCATTTAAACTGCCTAATAATTTAATAATCTGATCACAATAGAAGATGCTACAAGTTCCTTTTTCAAGTTTTGCAAAATTCATTTTGCCTTTTTCACATAGGCTATCAGCTAACTTTAAAAAATTGTTTCACATAATATTCTTTTAACGGCACGACTCCCCTCCCTATTCTTACCGTCGTATAATTTTTCACTTTTATATTTACACGAAAATTTTATAACATCTTGTTCAACAGTTATCTTACCAAACCAATAGAGAAATTATTTATGAATAATAACTAATTTTACCTGTCTTTTAGCACTTTCAAGAAACTAAACTGCTTCATGAATGAGCACAAATTTTTCATAAAATTTAGCTATTGTAGACTGCAATCATCATTACTTTTTTGCTAATTTTCTGATTACAATAAAAAATATCATAATTCTTTATCTGAGCACTCATCAAACAAAGCATAACGAGATGCGCCCTATTTTGCTTTTGCTTTTTAAAAGTAATTGAACATGCTATGGTAATCAAACACGTAATATAATAAACTTATTCAATGTAGCGCAAATAAAAAAGTTAATCCTCAAACATATTAAAATACATAATATAATGAAAATAATAAATAACATAGCTTATGAAATACCAAAATTAAGTCTTTACCTATTCATGTAATATACTTATACTTCTAAATCTAAGCAGAACATTCCAAGAACGATATGCGGCAATCTATTATAGCTGTAGTTTCTTTACGATATCGAATTGTGAGCATATACTATGACGAAAACCACCCTATCTTCTGATCCTTGGAGTATCAAAAAACCTACAGCTCTCTTAGTATTAGCAGATGGAACGGTCATTGAAGGTGAAGGGATAGGCGCTATAGGTATTGTTGAAGCTGAAGTATGTTTCAACACTGCTATTACAGGCTATGAAGAAATTCTTACTGATCCATCATATACCGGACAAATCATTAATTTTACTTTTCCCCATATTGGTAATGTAGGCACAAATAGTGAAGATATTGAAGATCTTACGCCTCTCCATCACTATGGTGCAGTCGGTGCCATTTTTAAAGCACATAGCTCACCTTCTAACTACCGTGCAAACGAAAATCTAAACCAGTGGCTCAAAAAACATCAAATTATTGCACTCTGTGGAATTGATACACGAGCATTAACTGCCCTTATCCGAGAAAAAGGTGCACAAAATGCTGTCATTGCTCATGATCCCAATGGGAATTTTGATATCAATGCTCTGAAAGAACGTGCACAAAAATGGTCAGGTCTTCTCAATCTTGATCTTGCAAAAGAAGTGACATCGAAGCAATCAATAGAGTGGAATGAAAAGCCATGGATATGGAATAAGGGTTATACTATTAATAATGAATATAACTTTCATATCGTTGCGATTGATTATGGCATTAAGCGCAATATTCTTCGTCTTATGGCTGCACAAGGTGCACGTATAACTGTTGTACCAGCACACACGAGTGTACAAGAAATTCTAGCAATGAAACCTGATGGCATTTTTCTTTCTAATGGCCCAGGAGATCCAAACGCTACAGCTGAATATGCTGTTCCAATGATTAAGACATTCATTGAGTGCAATATACCGCTTTTTGGCATATGTCTTGGCCACCAGCTCCTTGCTCTTGCTGTCGGAGCTAAAACCATAAAAATGCATCAGGGACATCATGGTGCTAACCATCCTGTTAAAAATCTTATCACTGAAAAAGTTGAAATTACATCTATGAACCATGGTTTTACTGTAGATTCTACATCTCTACCGCAGTATGTTGAAGAAACGCATATCTCTCTCTTTGATAGTACAAATTGCGGTATTCAAATTATTGGAAAACCCGCTTTTTCTGTTCAATATCATCCTGAAGCTTCCCCTGGTCCACAAGACAGTCACTACCTATTTCAACGGTTTCATGATCTGATTGTCAATTACAGAGAACAGTCCAATAAATAGTCTTTTGTGGGTCTTCTCACTAGGCATTGCACCTTCTCCTGCCCTTGAAATACCTCTTCAATAAGCCGTGGGTGAATGGTTTATTACTCTATGCACAGAGCTCATGAGCTTCTTTTTTCTTTTTAATTATCTTTGTAAAGTATTTTCAAGCTTCATGTTAAGAGCTTACCTCACCCGTAAAGCAAAAACAAAAATTGCCACAAAAATCATAAAAAAACTACCAGCAAAAGGCGCACCAGAAAAATGAAATACAGCGTCTTCATATGTAAATTTTTCGAAGAGAAGCGTATAAAAAATGGGCCCAATGATTGAACTTAACGAAGTAATAGAAGTCATTGCGCCCTGTAATTCCCCTTGTGCATTCGCTGGTACTTGTGCTGCAGCAATAGAGCGCATAGGTGCATGAACGAGATATTCAAGCATTGTAAAAGAAAAAACAGCGTAAACCATCCATCCTTGTATTGCAAAGGTATAACCAAGCATACCAGTCAATGCAAAAAAGAGCCCTACCATGGAAATATGCCAATCACTCCAACGCTTGGAAAGATAAGGTAATATAAGACCTATCACGATAATCTGTCCTACTCCGAAAACACTATAAGACAACCCAATAGAAAATGAGCTCCAATCATAGCGTTCTTTAGCAACAAATGCCCAAACACTTGGCCATACAGATTCTGCAAGCCAATAAAGAAAAAAAGCGAATAAAACCCAAAAAACCTTTGGGTATTTTTTAAGTTGCAAAAGCGCACCTAGGGGATTAGCACGTCTAATATCAAAACGACGTCTATTACGCATAGAAAGAGTTTCTGGCAGCATCACCCATGCAAAAATAAAATTAATGAATGAAAAACCAGCTGCAAAATAAAACGGAACACGTGGCCCAAATTGACCTAAAAAACCACCGATAAGGGAACCTAAAATGAATCCCAATCCAAATGCCATACCTATTAAGCCAAAATTACGTGTGCGTGTCCTATCATCTGATATATCTGCCAAATAAGCCGAACAGACTGCAAAACTAGCACCACTTATCCCAGATAATAAACGCCCAATGAATAAAACAGAATAACTCCACGCTATAGCACATATAAGATTATCAATAGCAAAACTAATGATAGAGATAAGTAAAATAGGGCGGCGACCATAACGATCAGAAAGATTGCCAATAAATGGGGCAAATAAAAATTGCATCACGGCATAAGTTGCCAATAACACTCCTGCATTCACAGAAGCCTTGCTAATATCCTCTCCTGTCAACTGAGAGAGATATTCTGGTAAAATAGGACTGATAATTGCAATCCCGATAATATCCAGTAACAAAGTGATAAAAACTAAAATAAGCCCAGAACGAACAAATTTTGGATTAAGTTCTTTATCTTTCATTCCCCCACACTCACTACTCTTTAAGCTTTACCTCATTCAAAGCAGTTCATATAGTATAATGCACTCTTATATAAAACTATAAAAAAATTTAAAAAAACTAAAAATAATCCTACAAGTTTTCATCTTACTAGATAATGAAAATCTAAGCCTTTCTTCACATTACACAGATAAATAATTAGCAATCTATTGAAAATCAATATATTTCGTACATACTCTTTAAGGCCTTACCATCATTTGATGATCCACATTCAGTCTCACTTAACTATAATCATTTTGAAAAATTTTTGACTGGTTAAATCAGCTAAACAACTCCTTCAGCGTACGCCAAATATGCTATCGAATTAAATCGATCATTACAATCAATCCCTCAGCTAACCAAACAATAACACATGTCGATAGCAAAAACTTAAAGCTGTGTGCCTAATAATACTGGATAAGTAATAAGCGAAAATATGTAATCAGTTAAATAAAAATTGCTAACATGAACTAATATTATAGTTTAGCAGAAAATTTCTGATCTAAATCTCTCTTTGGTGAATATTTAGTCACCCTTTGATGTAAGGCATTACCCTTAATATAATTTTCATAGAGAATGAGAACACATAAAAAATTATAATCTCGAGAACTTAAAATCATGAGCGTCAAAATAAGCAGACTGATTCCACCATACTGCATCAATAACCCTAATTTATTCCATGAAGTTTCATCAACAACAATGACCAATATTTACCACCCGCAGCAATTTTCAACATTTTTGAATTTGTGTACAATTTCCACCAGAGTATAATTGTCTATTTTATCAAAAATGCATTTTTTCACTTAACACAGAAGTAATCCACGACAAAAAAAGACCTTAATTTTCAATTCCACGAAAAAAAGAATAAAAGAAGTATTTTATGGCTTACTTTCTTCGTTTATTAACCTATAAGATAAGTTCAGCCTTAAATTTCAAATTCTGCCTGCTGCAATTGTGCGCAGATGTTTGTGATAGGAACAAACCATGCCAAAACGTACAGATATAAAATCTATCCTTATTATCGGAGCAGGACCTATTGTTATTGGTCAAGCATGTGAATTTGACTATTCAGGAACTCAAGCCTGTAAAGCTTTGAAAGAAGAAGGGTATCGAATTATTTTGGTTAACTCTAATCCTGCAACCATTATGACCGATCCCGATTTAGCAGATGCTACTTATATTGAACCTATTACCCCAGAAGTTGTTGCCAAAATTATTGCTCATGAACGTCCTGATGCACTTTTACCAACCATGGGAGGACAAACAGCACTTAATACTGCTTTATCCCTAAAGCGTATGGGGATTTTAAGCCGCTATAACGTTGAAATGATTGGTGCTAATGCTGACTCTATTGATAAAGCTGAAGATCGCGCTTTATTTAGAAAAGCAATGGAGAAAATCGGTTTGGAAACGCCGCGCTCTATGTTAGCCAACGCAACCGAACTTAAAGAAGAAGATCGCCGGATCCATGAACAAACACGTGATAAACTGAAAACTGAACTTTCTGGTGATGCACTTGATCAAGCGCTAGAAGAATTTGAATATAATTGGCACCAGACGGAATCTGAACGCAAACAACATTATATAGCACATGCAACTGCAAAGGCAGTGCAAGCCCTTGATATTATTGGATTACCAGCCATTATACGCCCTTCATTCACGCTTGGCGGTACAGGGGGCGGTATTGCTTACAATCGCTCTGAATTTTATGAAATTATTGAACGAGGCCTCGAAGCCTCACCAACAACAGAAGTTCTCATCGAAGAGAGTGTTATGGGATGGAAAGAATATGAAATGGAAGTTGTCCGTGATAAAGAAGACAATTGCATCATCATCTGTTCCATTGAAAATATTGATCCTATGGGTGTCCATACTGGTGATTCTATCACCGTTGCTCCTGCCCTTACTTTGACTGATAAAGAATATCAGATTATGCGCAACGCCTCAATCGCTGTATTACGGGAAATTGGTGTTGAAACTGGTGGATCTAATGTGCAATTTGCTGTTAATCCTGAAAATGGGCGTCTTATTGTTATTGAGATGAACCCGCGTGTTTCTCGTTCTTCAGCACTTGCTTCAAAAGCAACGGGTTTTCCAATCGCTAAAGTAGCCGCTAAACTAGCCGTTGGCTACACACTTGATGAACTTAAAAACGATATTACGGGTGGAACGACACCAGCATCGTTCGAGCCTTCCATTGACTATATTGTTACCAAAATCCCTCGTTTTGCTTTTGAAAAATTTCCTGGTTCATCCTCTGCTTTAACCACTGCAATGAAATCTGTGGGAGAAGTCATGGCAATTGGCCGTACTTTTCAAGAATCACTACAAAAAGCACTTCGTGGACTTGAAACAGGTCTTACCGGTCTTGATGAAATTTCGCTTCCTGAACATGCTGAAGGCGATGAAAAAAACTCTATCCGATCAGCGATTGCAATTCCAAGCCCTGATCGCTTACGCTATATTGCACAAGCAATGCGTATGGGATTACCCCTCAATGAAATTTACCAAATCAGCAAAGTTGATTCATGGTTTTTGGAACAAATAGCCTCTATCGTTAAAATGGAACAGCGCATTCAAACTCATGGGCTTCCCCAAGATGCAAATAACCTGCGCATGTTAAAATCTATGGGCTTTTCTGATGCACGTTTAGCTAACCTTACTGGACAAAAGCCAGATGATGTTGCTGCTTTGCGTAAATCCCTTAATGTTAAACACATTTTTAAACGTATTGATACATGTGCAGCTGAATTTTCCTCATCTACAGCTTATATGTATTCAACATATGAGTCTCCCCTCGCAGGGGTAGAACGCTCAGAAGCACAGATTTCTCAGCGTAAAAAAATTGCTATTTTAGGTGGAGGTCCTAATCGCATTGGTCAGGGTATTGAATTTGATTATTGTTGCTGTCACGCTGCTTTTGCCTTGCGCGATGCAGGCTTTGAAGCCATCATGATTAACTGCAATCCTGAAACCGTATCGACCGACTATGATACGTCCGATCGTCTTTATTTTGAACCTTTAACAGAAGAAGATGTTTTAGCTATTTTAGAAACAGAGCAGGAAAAAGGTGAGCTAGTTGGAGTTATTGTCCAATTTGGCGGACAAACACCACTAAAATTAGCAAGCGCATTAGAAAAAAATAATATTCCCATTTTAGGAACTTCGCCTGATGCTATTGATTTAGCAGAAGATAGAGATCGTTTTCAAAAATTATTATTCAAACTTAATTTAAACCAACCCAAAAACGGCATTGCTTACT
Organism: Bartonella bacilliformis KC583; assembly: GCF_000015445.1. Lineage (NCBI taxonomy): Bacteria > Pseudomonadati > Pseudomonadota > Alphaproteobacteria > Hyphomicrobiales > Bartonellaceae > Bartonella > Bartonella bacilliformis. Next base: position 1,012,628 of record NC_008783.1, read on the forward strand.
CAATTGAACAAGCGCATCTCATTGCTCATGAACTGGGCTTTCCACTTGTTGTACGCCCTTCTTATGTTTTAGGTGGACGTGCGATGCAAATTATCCGCGATGAACGTGGCTTACAGAATTATTTGCTTAAAATAGTTCATGAATTAGTACCAGAAAATATTAAAGCCTATTACCCTAACGACAAAACAAAACAAACCAACATATTGCTCAGCAAAAATCCACTTTTGTTTGATACCTATCTAACAGAAGCTATTGAAGTTGATGTTGATTGTCTAAGTGATGGCAAAGAAACACTCATTGTTGGTATTATGGAACATATTGAAGAAGCAGGTATCCATTCTGGTGATTCCGCTTGCTCTTTACCAGTACATACACTTTCACGCAAGTTGGTCATGGAGTTAGAGCGTCAAACAAAAGCTTTAGCTCAAGCACTGCATGTTTGTGGTCTTATGAATGTACAATATGCTATCAAGGATGAAACAATTTATGTCTTAGAGATTAATCCCCGTGCTTCACGTACTGTCCCATTCGTAGCAAAAGCTATTGGTCAACCAATAGCTAAAATTGCTGCACGTATTATGGCGGGAGAAAGTCTTCACCACGCACTAGAAGCTTATGGTGGATTACCATCTGTATCGAAAAAATCACATATTGCTGTCAAAGAAGCAGTCTTTCCTTTTGCTCGTTTTTCAGGTGTAGATACATTACTTGGTCCTGAAATGCGTTCAACTGGTGAAGTCATGGGACTTGACTATGATTTTGCACTCGCTTTTGCTAAAGCACAACTTGGAGCTGGTGTTGAACTCCCACAGGAAGGAACTGTGTTTGTTTCTGTTAGAGATGAAGATAAAAAGTGTCTTTTAAAGCCCATTCAACGCTTAGAAAAGCTTGGTTTTTCAATCTTAGCGACAAGTGGAACACAAAAATTTCTTATAGAACACGGCATTAAAGCCCAAAAAATCAATAAAGTTCTAGAGGGACATCCTCATATTGAAGATGCCATTCGTAATCGAAAAATTCAATTAATTTTCAATACAACGAGTACCGCTAGCGCTATTTCAGATTCTAAATCATTACGCCATGCAGCATTAATGCAAAAAGTACCTTATTATACAACAATGGCTGGAGCTGAAGCTGTAGCACAAGCGATTGAAGCACTCAAAGTGAATAATCTTGAAGTGCGTCCTTTGCAACACTATTTTAATTGATATTTTTGCTATGTGATGAAATGCTATTCTCTTTGTTTTTTTGATAATCTTTTCCTGATATAAAATCGATTAATCTTGCTTTTTATCTAAAGCTTCTCTATAATTGTCCCAATCGGATTTTCGGTTATGCGACTTTTTTTCCTGTGCGACATGCACTTTTGACAAAACTTCTCCCGCCCAATTTCGATTTAAAATTGTATTGAGAGCTTTTAGCTTCAATACGCGATAGCTAATATATAAAGGAGTTTCCTATGTCTACAGGAATAGTTAAGTGGTTTAATGCAACAAAAGGTTTTGGATTCATCCAACCTAATGATGGTAGTGCGGATGTTTTCGTACATATTTCTGCTGTTGAGCGTTCTGGCTTGAACAGCCTTAACGAGGGGCAGAAAATTTCTTATGAAGTTCTTAAAGACCAGCGTTCAGGAAAATTTTCTGCAGGAAACCTATCAGCTCTTTAAATTCTACCTATTTCATTTTAAAACCTCGCCTGTAAAAGCGAGGTTTTTACTTTTTCAATTACAGTTTACCTTTGTAACAAAGCATTTGTCTGCTTTACCAACAATGCAACAAGCAATTTTTCAAAATTTAAATGAAAATACGATCTTCATTACAAGATAAAACAAATTATTATTAGCACTAAAGGTAATAAAATCCTTGTTAAGAGATTAATCGCAACTTTACATAAAGAAGATAAAATCATCATTCCATCTCCTTATAGTATTCTATATTAAACATGTATTTTTAGAAACACTCAAAAATATTCAAACAAAAGTTGTAAAAGCTACCCTAAAACAAAATTTTCTAAGAGTTTTCTTGCAGTTTTTTATGACTTACGACATACTCTTCCATAATTACGTTAACTCATTCTTATATCACATAAGGAAAAAATTATGGCTTTTATTGCTGATAAGCTTTCTCTCATTAAACCTTCTGCAACGATTGCTGTTGCCCAAAAAGCGCGTAATTTAACAGCTTTGGGCCGTAATATTATTTCTTTAAGTGCCGGAGAACCGGATTTTGATACACCAGACAATATTAAGAATGCTGCTATTGAAGCCATTCGGCGTGGTGAAACAAAATATACCCCTATATCTGGTATTTCAGAATTGCGCCAAGCAATTTCTGCAAAATTTAAACGAGAAAACGATCTCCATTACACACCAGACCAAATTATTGTCGGCACTGGTGGTAAGCAAATTCTTTTTAATGCATTAATGGCAACTTTGAATAAAGGAGATGAAGTCATCATTCCATCTCCTTATTGGGTTAGTTATCCTGAAATGGTGGTTATCAATGAAGGGACGCCTGTTTTTGTAGAGAGTAAGGCTGAGTTTTCTTATAAACTCCAACCGCAAGATCTAGAAGCTGCCATCACCCAAAAAACAAAATGGTTCATTTTTAATTCACCCTCCAACCCATCTGGTGCTACATATACACATGATGAATTAAAAAAGCTGACAGATGTCTTAATAAAATATCCCCATATCCATATTCTCTCGGACGACATATATGAGCATTTAACATATGGAGACTTTCCCCCTGTTACTCCGGCTCAAGTGGAACCAAGACTTTATGACCGTACCCTAACAATGAACGGTGTTTCTAAAGCTTACGCTATGACCGGTTGGAGAATTGGCTATGCAGGAGGTCCACAGAAACTAATTAAAGCCATGGATATAATTCAAGGTCAACAAACATCTGGCACAAGTTCTATTTCACAATGGGCAGCTGTTGAAGCGCTCAATGGCCCACAGGATTTTATTATTCAAAATAAAAAGATCTTCAAAACACGCCGCGATCTTGTTGTTTCTATGCTTAATCAGGCTCCGGGTCTTAGCTGCCCAACACCTGAAGGTGCTTTTTATGTTTACCCCTCTTGTGCAAATCTCATTGGTAAAAAAACGCCAACAAATAAAATTATTACCAACGATGAAGATTTCGTAACAGAGTTATTAGAAGTTGAATCTGTTGCTGTCGTTCATGGATCTGTCTTTGGACTTGGACCAGCATTTCGTATTTCTTATGCAACATCAGAAAAAATACTCGAAGAGGCTTGCTTACGTATTCAGCGTTTTTGTAACAATTTGCTATGAAAATCCTCAATCATCATTTTGGGTATCTTAGTTTCTCCTAAGGTGCCGACATTTATATCAATTGAATGAAGGGAATGAAGAGAACACAAATTTGTTCTAAAAGCCTAACATAAAAGAAGATTATACGAGATCATGTGATAATAGCCAACACCATAGCAATTTTTTCGAGAATCTCATTAAATTGGTGATGCACTGGTAATTCACACAAATGATACTCACATATACATACTTCTATTTGCTTTCATATTGAGTTGTTTGCTATTTTGGGCTTAAATATATTCCTGCAAAAGTAAAGATTTTGGATTTATTGTTATCATATTAACTAGATAAAAAATAAGCAAAAACCTACCAATCAAGGCAAATCTATAATTGCCCAATAGACAATCCTCTGATAAAAACCTATTGGTATTACTGAATAATTGTAAAGTTAGCTATTCTATTCATTTCATCCGTAATATTTGGAAGTGTCTCATTCTCTTATAAAGACTTGACCTTAACCAACATGGATACTGATAATCCTGTTATTTTTCATAGATTCTCATCAAGTCTCAACACTTAAAAAAAATTACTGAATATCCCTAAAACTCTTATTTTTTTCTTTATTATTATTTACCATATTTCATTTTTTAAAGATCTTCGCAAAAACTAAAAAAGACCATAATAGAAAACTTAGGCACGTCTCCTAAACAGCTACATGAATATCCTGATTTTTGTAAATAATTGGCTCACCCACTTCATTAAAAAGACCATTTGCGTGCTTTTAAAAAAATATAATCTCGAAAAACGTTCAGCTTTGCTGAATTTCTTAAAGCGTCAGGATAACAAAAGAAAGTATCAAAGGAAGGAATATCAGTCATATCAGGAAAGAGTCGCACAAATTTTTCATCATTATTTACAATATAATCAGGAAGTACAGCGATACCAAGATTGCCCATTAGTGCATTTTTAATAGAAAGAATATTATTAATTTGTAATACTGGAGTACGCAGAGAACAATTACTTCTTCCTGCCCTTTCCAACCAATTCAGACCAGATAAATAAGGTGGAACCGTTTCACCGAATGAAATAATGCGATGTCCATCTAAATCAGACAATTCTTCTGGCTTGCCATAACGTGCAATATAATCTTCTGAAGCATAAACATGCATATGGACTGTAAACAATTTTCTTTGGATAAGATCAGGCTGTTGAGGTTGATGTAATCGAATAGCACAATCGGCATCACGCATAGTCAAATCAAGCGCTTTATCATCAAGTAAGATCTGAATCCGCATATCAGGGTAAAGATTAAGAAATTCAGGCATACACTCTGCAATCCATTTTGCTCCCATTCCAAAGGTTGATGTAACACGTAAACGCCCTGCTGGCTTTTCGCGGCTTTCAGTTAACTGTGAGCGCGCATTTTCAAGTTTTATTAAAACATCATGAGCCGTGCGGTAAAGAATTTCACCCTGCTCTGTTAAAATTAAACCACGTGCATGACGCTGAAACAAAGGAGCACCAACATCCTGTTCTAAAGCCGCAACCTGTCTTGAGATTGCTGATTGAGATAAGTGCAGTCTTTGAGCTGCATGCGTAAAAGATCCTGCCTCTGCTGCTGCATGAAAAACCCTCAATTTATCCCAATCTAATGGTGACGCCAAAATCTTTCCTCCAATTTTTGGTATTCATTAACAATTATCTTTGTAAAACCTCTATGTCTGCAAATCCAAAAATCTCTCTACCTCCAACGCTGCCATACATCCTCTCCCAGCTGCAGTTATAGCCTGACGAAATACATTATCTGCTACATCCCCTGCAGCAAAAACACCAGGAATGCTCGTTGCTGTTGAATCTGGCTCTGTCCATAAATATCCTTCTGGTTTTTGTTTCAATTGCCCTTCAAACAAAGAAACAACAGGATCGTGCCCAATAGCAATGAATATTCCTTCTGCATCTACCTTCAATTTTTGATTTGTTTTAACATTTTTAAGACGCGCACCTGTCACAACAGAACCGGTTTGTGCATGAGTTTGCAAACCAATAATTTCTTCTACAACATGATCCCAAATGATGTGCACGTTATTACACGAACGTAACCTATCTTGTAAAATTTTTTCTGCTGTAAAATGATCACGCCGATGAACCACAACCACTTTTTTAGCTAAGCGCGATAAATAAAGCGCTTCTTCAACGGCCCTATTTCCACCACCGACAACAATAACTTCCTTATCACGATAAAAAAAACCGTCACAGGTAGCACAGGCAGAAACACCACCCCCCATAAAAGTCTGTTCACTCTCTAAGCCAAGCCAGCGAGCTTGCGCTCCTGTTGCAATAACTAAAGCATCACAACAATATTGCGTTCCTGAATCTCCATACAAAGTAAAAGGACGTTTAGATAAGTCAGCCTTTACAATATTGTCATAAATAATCTCTGTACCAACATGTTGAGCTTGTTTTTTCATTTGTTCCATCAACCACGCTCCTTGAACGGGCTCAGCAAAACCTGGATAATTTTCAATATCCGTTGTAATTGTCAGCTGTCCTCCCTGCTGCAATCCCGTAATCAAAACCGGTTTAAGCATTGCTCTCGCCGCATAAATTGCTGCTGTGTAACCAGCTGGTCCTGAGCCAATAACAAGAACACGAATATGCGGTCGTTCCATGAAATTCCTTTCTTTTTTAGGTATTTATACCTAAAAATTGTAGTGACATGCAACCTTTTAAAAAATTTTTTATAAGCATAGATTATAGTGTATTGGTATTTTTTCAAGCTTCGCTAAAAGGCTGATTGCCAATTTACCACAGCTTGCTTAGTATAAGGATCAATTTTTTACTCTAGAAACATTCAATATGTAAATTCTAAGTGAGCGTAAAATTACAAACAAAAATGAAAAGAGATAGGAAACGATCATTCTTCAATTTGTTATTAATGTCTGTGCACGTTTTGCATTAATCATGGGAGTAACCATGATTCTGCCAGCTCTTATAGATTTGCGTGATGGCAGCCAAAATTGGACAGCTTTTCTTTACCCCTGTACTATAACCACCATGTTAGCAACACTAATCCTTTTAGCAACCAGGGGAGCTAACTGCCGTTTTTCAGCACGGCTCGGCTTCACGCTGACTGCTTGCCTTTGGCTAACAGGAAGTATAGTAGGTGCTCTACCTCTTTATCTCTCTCCTCTTTCACTTTCACTAGCAGAAGCAGTTTTTGAATCTGTCTCTGGAATTACAACAACTGGCTCTACAGTTATTACTGGCCTTGATAATTTATCACGAAGCATCCTGTTATGGCGTTCTCTTATGTGCTGGATTGGAGGTATTGGCTTTATCGGTTTAGCCTTGCTCCTTTTGCCTTCACTGCGTGTTGGAGGAGTACAGCTTTTCCATATGGAATCATCAGATAAATCTGAAAAAATATTGCCGCGCATCAACCAAATTGCCAATGGAATTATCATCGCATACGTTGGACTAACCCTCGCTTGCACATTTTCCTATTTTGCTGCTGGTATGACTTTATTTGATGCCATAAATCACGCAATGACCACAATAGCAACAGCTGGATTTTCAACCCATGATGCTTCCTTTGGCTATTTTTCTAATAAACCAGCTATCTTGGTGATCTCTACAATCTTTATGTTGCTTTCTGCCTTGCCTTTTGTGTTATATATTAAATTACTGTTTCCTAGCTATTCAAAACGCCCTATAGATCCACAAATTATCGTTTTTCTCAATATCGTTTTCCTTTTTAGCTTTTCTCTAGCAGTATGGTTACGATTTAATGACCATCTCTCCTTTCATCAAATTTTTCTTGATGTCATTTTTCACCTTACATCGATCATCACCACAACCGGCTATAGCGCTCAAAACTATCAGCTTTGGGGCCCCTTCGCACTTGGTATTTTCTTTATTCTTTCTTTTACAGGAGGATGTGCTGGTTCTACCTCTGGCGGTATAAAAATTAACCGCCTTATTATCCTTTGGCGTATTGCACAAACAAGTATGGCAAAACTTCTTTCTCCTAATGCAGTTGTAAAAGTTCGCTACGACAATTCAAATATATCAAACGATCTTGCTCAATCAGTCTTACTTTTTGTCTGCCTTTACATGTTCTGCCTTCTTATCGGCACTGCACTTCTTCTCTTTACTGGACTTGATTTTATTTCTGCTTTTACAGGCGTTTTAACAGCACTTTCAAATATTGGTCCAGGTTTTGGAGATATTATTGGTCCTATTGGTAATTTCTCGACAATTAACGATAATGCCTTATGGATTTTGAGTTTTTTAATGCTGGCAGGCCGTCTTGAAATCATAACCATATTTATTCTTCTCACCCCTGCCTTTTGGCACGAATAATTTTAATATATGAAGTTTAACTCTCATAGGAAAAAACTATATAACTATACCTCGTCTTAGTTGCATTCACCACCAAAGATTAGATTCCTCTCTCATAAAGGTAGATACTAATTAAAAGCTTATGAATAACTCTGAAAATTTACAAAATTTTCACTGCCTATCATCTCAGATACCCTGTTTAATTCTACACAGGTCGTTTTTAAAACATTTTTGCAGCAAATATTTTTTCATAAACAGCACCAATTTCAGCTGCTTCTTTTTCTAAAGGAAAATGAGTACGAACGTGAGCTAAAGCTCTTTGCTCTGTTGCAAATGTTTTATCTAAATCAGCAAAATAAGGTTCAATGGCTTCCGTGAAAGCCAACGCGTTCAATTCTTTAACAACAGTCCCTGTTCCCTCTACAATCAATTTTTCATAAATACCTGCATCACTGGTTACTACAGCTGTTTGTGATGCCATTGCCTCCAAGGGTGTCAAACCAAAACCCTCTGTGCGTGAAGGCGCCACATAAAGTGACATACGACGATACCACAGAGGCGTATCCAATATTTCACCCAGCATAATAATGCGATCATTTAAACCAGCAGCGGCAATCTTTCGACGTAATTCTTTTTCAAAATCACAGTGTTGCATCGTTGTACGACCAGCAATAATCGCTGTCCAATCAGGATAGCGTGGTAGTAATGCTAACATTGCATCCACAAACAAATCAGTACCCTTCAAATAGCGGATACGTCCAAAACATCCTACCGCATACTTACCTGGTAAACCAGTCGCTGAAAAATAATCATAAGCAGTTTTTGGGGGTGAAAAATTCTCAAGATTTACCCCATGTTTGATAACTGTATAGGGAACATTTAGATAAGTTCCAACACGTGAACTGACGGCGATAACTTCATCCATGCGACGTATCAACCATCTTGTAGAAAATTTATGATGACGCTCAGAGGCGGATGTAAAGACAAGCCTAAGCTTCATGCGCAAAACATCCCGTAGGAAAACTCCAACAAGCATCTCTATATTACGCCGTGCATGCCATACACGAAATGATTTTCCTGCTGGACTTTTCCAAAGCCCGAAAATATCTCTCACACGAAGAGTGGGTAAATTTTTTGGTAAACCTACCCCAAAAGAGGATATCCGTATACCCTGTTTTCGTTGCAAAGGAATAAGCTGAATAACTGTCGACTTTATCCCTGATAAACGCTTTTTAAAGTGAGGAACAATAATATCAGTTTCTTTTAGAGAAACATGCATGATAACTCAGATATACTGAATTTTAATAATCTCATAATTATGCGCTCCCCCTGGTGCATTTACCTCAATAACATCGCCCTCTTCCTTGCCGATAAGTGCGCGTGCAATAGGCGAAGAAATAGAGATTTTACCAATTTTTACATCAGCTTCTTGATCACCAACAATCTGATACACTTTTTTCTCTTCAGTATCCTCATTCAAAAGCTTGACAGTAGCACCAAATTTAATCTGGTTCCCTGAAAGGCGTGAAACGTCAATAACCTCTGCCCGTGCGATATAATCTTCAAGCTCATTGATACGCCCCTCATTATAACTTTGTGCTTCCTTGGCAGCATGATATTCAGCATTTTCTGATAAATCACCATGCGCACGTGCTTCAGAGATTGCTTCAATAATCCGTGGACGTTCCTGCTGTTGGCGCCAACGCAACTCCTCTTTGAGAGTTTCAAAACCAGCTGTAGTCATTGGCACTTTTTCCATGATCCATCCCTTTCTTTTACACGGAAAGTTTTTAAAATATAAAAAACGCTTTCCAGGATTACCTCTGGAACCCGAAAATTACAATCATCTTCACTATATAGGGGGTAGTTATCTCATTTTCCATAGGAAAAATGAATAAAGAGCATACGCCACCCTCTAAATCTTAAAGATAATTTATACATTAAGTTTTAAAGTCTAATTTAATCATAACGTAACAAAAAACGTGATCCAAAAAATAAATTTATACAAAAAATTTTATGAGTAGAAAATGAAAAAATTAATGGGTCTTTTTATATTCGGCTCCCTCTTTTAATAACAACAATAAGCCACGCTGTACATGGCTATTGCAACAACAAATCTTAATTAAAGCAGGACCAAGTACTCAATATACGCTTCGTGGTTTGATTCCTGCAGGTCAAGCCGTATTTGTCTACAATTGCAAAGGTAATTGGTGCCAAATTTATTGTGACTCACGAACAGGCTGGACATCAGCATATTATCTTTCATTTAAAGATGGAAATGATCTCTATCATGCATATACAACACCATCAACAGAAGCACGCACTGCAACAATAAGGAGATAGCCCATGATAAACGCCGATAACGATCACTTTGTTCAACATGACCATCGCTCGCCTTAACATTGAAACGACGCCATTTTAAATCTTAATGATATTCCACGGTCTATAAAAAAATAGCTACCAATTACGAAAACTTTCATAAAAAGAAACAAAAATCGCTATATTACATCTCAATAATAGACCGTACACACACGCTAATAAAACTGAAAACCTCTTGTAATAATTAGTATACTCAGCAAATTACAGTATGAGAATCCCTTTTATCTTTTTCTTATGATATAAATTTTCCTATAATGTCTCGCAAAAAAACCATAATCACTCCTAAAAAAATCAATAAAGCATCAAAAACAGGAAGCTGTGTCTCAGCGATTGAGAAATCCTCTACCTCTTATTTTCATAATAAAATTGCAGAACCTAAGATCTCTCGCAAAATTAAAAATGTCCCTATATCTGAAGGAATCACGACAGAGAAAGGAGTTACAGCAACGGTTGAAGCTCTTTCTGCACTCATTGCGTCAGGGAACCCTCTTTTTAAAAATGGGGAATTATGGACACCACATCGTCCTATTCGTCCTGAAAAATCTGAAAGCGGCACCCCATTTCAAATTAAGACCCCCTTTGAGCCTGCAGGTGATCAGCCTACAGCCATTGAAACTCTCGTTGAAGGAATAAAGAAAAATGAGCGCACTCAGGTACTTTTGGGTGTCACTGGCTCAGGTAAAACCTATACAATGGCCAAAATCATTGAAATAACACAACGCCCCGCTTTAATTCTAGCACCCAATAAAACTCTGGCAGCACAGCTTTACGGAGAGTTCAAAAATTTTTTTCCTCACAATGCTGTTGAATATTTTGTTTCTTATTATGACTATTATCAACCAGAAGCCTATGTTGCACGCTCTGATACTTATATTGAAAAAGAATCCTCTATTAATGAACAAATTGATCGTATGCGCCACGCCGCAACACGTGCTGTACTTGAACGTGATGATGTCATTATCGTTGCATCTGTATCCTGCATCTATGGTATTGGTTCAGTAGAAACTTATACAGCTATGACCTTCCAAATAAAAAAAGGTGATAGGCTTAATCAACGACAATTATTGGCTGATTTGGTCGCCCAACAATATCAACGACAAGATATAAATTTCGTTCGTGGCTCTTTTCGTGTTAGAGGTGATACGATCGAAATTTTCCCTGCTCACCTTGAAGACCGTTCTTGGCGTATTTCATTATTTGGTGATGAAGTTGAAACGATTACTGAATTTGATCCTTTAACGGGAAAAAAAACAGATGATCTCCAATCTATTAAAATTTATGCCAATTCTCATTATGTAACACCGCGACCAACATTAAATCAGGCGATTAAATCAATTAAAATGGAATTAGCTGCACGCCTCGACGAATTAAACTCTGCAGATCGTCTTTTAGAAGCACAACGTTTAGAACAACGGACAAGATTTGATTTAGAAATGCTGGAAACGACTGGATCTTGCTCCGGAATTGAAAATTATTCACGCTATTTAACAGGACGGAAACCTGGTGAACCCCCTCCAACTCTTTTCGAATATATTCCTGATAATGCTCTTGTTTTTATTGATGAAAGCCATGTGACTATTCCGCAAATTAGCGGTATGTATCGAGGTGATTTTCGACGAAAAGCCACTCTAGCTGAATACGGATTTCGCTTACCTTCTTGTATGGACAACCGTCCCTTACGCTTTGAAGAATGGGATGCAATGCGTCCACAAACTATTGCTGTTTCTGCAACACCTGGCCGCTGGGAAATAGAACAAACATGCGGTACTTTTGCAGAACAGGTCATTCGCCCAACAGGACTCGTTGATCCTTTAACAGAAATACGTCCAGCACGTACTCAAGTCGATGATGTCGTGCACGAAATTCGCACAACAATCAAAAAAGGCTATCGTACATTAGTAACCGTTCTGACAAAACGGATGGCTGAAGATTTAACGGAATATCTCCATGAGCAAGGTATTCGTGTACGTTATATGCATTCTGATATTGATACATTAGAGCGTATTGAAATTCTTCGTGACCTACGACTAGGCACCTTTGATGTTTTAATCGGCATCAATTTGCTCCGAGAAGGTTTGGATATTCCAGAATGCGGTTTTGTTGCTATTTTAGACGCCGACAAAGAAGGCTTTTTGCGTTCAGAGACCTCACTTATTCAAACCATAGGACGAGCTGCTCGTAATGTAGATGGTCGAGTTATCCTTTATGCAGATACGATAACTGGCTCTATAGCACGAGCCTTGCAAGAAACAAAACGCCGTCGACAAAAACAAATAGACTATAATCAAAAGCATCATATCATACCAACTAGCGTTAAGAAAAACATCAGTGACATTCTCAATTTAGTCGGTGACAACAACCCTATCGGTAAAGATATTCCTAATTTTGTTACACAACAAAATAGAACTGGTGATACTCTAACCAATCATATTAAACGTCTTGAAAAATTGATGCGTGAAGCAGCTGCTGATCTTAATTTTGAAGAAGCTGCTCGACTTCGTGATAACATTAAACAGCTACAGAAAATAGAGCTAGCCATTACCGATGATCCATTGACACAAAATAACCAGAGCTCTACCAATGAAGAGAGAAAATAAAGAAAGTCCTTTAAAATTATTCAATTCTCAATTTTAAGTAGAGATTAATTAAAGAGAGCATATTTTGACATTAAAGCTCACTTACATATGCTGTCGTGCATATAATGCATGAAGCGGTTTTTATTATCTGTTTTTATGAAAGTAATTCAATAAGAAACCATTTTTTATGGATAAAGTTAAATTTTAAGTATACTGACATCTTTATACAATTCAAAATTATGCTCTTACCGAATTGAAAATAATACGCACAACATCATTTAATATAAAAAGATGAAGCAAATAAAAAACTGCAAAATATTATGGGTTCATGAATGCATAATATGTTTTAAAATCAGATTTGTGCTCTATCTATTCCTAAGCAGATCTTCGCTCATAATATTGATATCTTCAAAATTGTTCAGGTTACATTCAGCTTAATGTGTGTAAAGTGCATGCATGATATAAACTCATACTAAGGAATGTTGCTATGAAAAAATTGGTTAAATTTGCGGTATTATCGGCAGTATCAACTATAACCATTTCCGCGCTATCAACCACAGCATTTGCCTACGAAGGTTATGAGCGCATTCAAAGAAATATCGCTGTCCATCAGTCCCATCAAGAACACTCAACACATCATCACCATCATTATCATCAAAACAGTAAAATAGAGACCCGTACCCGCGAATATCACATACACCATAACAATAATAATACAGGAGATACTTTAGCGGCAGGTGCTCTCGGCCTTGCTGCAGGAGCGATTCTCGGCAATATTCTTCAAAAACCTGCACAACCGCAAATTATCTATCAACCTGTACCACAAAGTCAGGTGATTTATCAAGTGCAGCCGACAACAATACATCGGCCTATCGTTCCACAAGAACAGATATCCCAATGGCTTGCATATTGTTCGAAAAAATACCGTTCATTTAATCCCCGAACAGGAACCTTTCGTGGCCATGACGGTTTAGATTACTTTTGTTATGCTCCAGTAAATAATTAAGAATATTGGAAAAACCTGCTTTAAAGCAGGTTTTCCATATATTTCCCTTTACATCCCTTTAAGAAAGGGATTGTGTTGACGTTCATAGCCTATGGTACTTCCTGGTCCATGACCACAAATAAAGTTGACGTCATTACCTAATGGCAAAACTTTTTCCCTAATAGAGTGCATCAATTGTTCGTGGGAACCTAACATAAGGTCAGTGCGACCAACAGACCCACGAAATAGAACATCACCCAATAAAGCAAAACGTTCTTTTTCGTTAAAATAAATTACATGACCAGGAGCATGTCCCGGTGTATGAAAAACATGAAATACATGCCCAGCACAATCAATGCTATCCCCATCTTTCAGCCATTGATCAGGAACACAAAGACGCACATCAGCCATGCGATAGCTTTTTGCTCTTTCAACCACATCATCCATCACTGGCTTATCATCAAGATGTGATCCCATAATTTTAACATTGAGCGTCTCTTTAGCTTGCATTGCAGCTCCTACGTGATCAACATGACCATGAGTTATCCAGATAGCTTCAACGATAACGCCTGTTTCTTGAATCGCTTCCTCGATCCGAAACCAATCACCACCAGGATCCACTAAAACACCTCTCTTACTTTCATTATCAAAAAGCAAAGTACAATTTTGTTGGAAAGATGTAACCGGAACAATATGTAAACTGAGATCGCCCATCATACTCCTTTCAAGAATTATGTGTGTTTAACCCTATAAATAGCAGTTTTTACTCCGTTACAAAGTAAAAAATTGCCTGCTCGACAGCTTTACATAACTTATGTAAACTAGATTTCATATCAACTGAATTTTTGTCAAGGGTTTGAATAATGACCGATCCCATCCAGGTCTTATGTGATGATGCACCTCACCTTCTCGTCATTGATGATGACACCCGTATCCGCAGTCTCTTGTCCCAATTTCTGATTAAAAATGGATTTCGTGTTTCTGTTTCTGCTAATGCTGATGAAGCCAGACGGCTACTCACAAGCTTAGACTTTGATCTTCTCATTGTTGATGTGATGATGCCCGGTGAAAATGGCATTGATCTCACTCATTCGCTTCGCCAAACGAAAAATGTTCCTATTCTCATGCTAACGGCTTTATCGGAAATAGATCATCGTATCCACGGATTAGAAGCAGGAGCAGATGATTATCTCGCTAAACCTTTTGATCCTCGTGAACTTTTACTTCGTGTTAACGCCATTTTACGGCGTGGTTTCTCATCTAACCAACTCAAAATCGAACAAATTGTTTTTGGACCTTATGTGTTTTCAATTTCACGGCGTGAACTTAAAAAAGGAGAAGAAATCATTAAATTGACAGATAAAGAACAGGAAATGATGGTGATTTTTGCAAAATGCGCAGGAGATACAATCCCGCGCCATAAATTTGCAACAACTGACAAAGATATCAGCCAACGCTCTATTGATGTACAAATGAATCGTCTACGTCGCAAAATAGAAAAAGATCCTGCAAACCCTGTGTGGCTTCAAACCGTACGAGGGATCGGTTATAAACTTTCTATTGAATAGGCGCATAATGATTAAATCTGCAAAAAAATTTGCCCGATGGTTAACGAGGCAAATGCCTAAACGGCTTTATGCACGCTCTTTGATTATTATTATTGCCCCTATGGTCCTCCTACAAACAGTGATTGGCTACGTTTTTATGGAACGTCATTGGCAAATGGTCACTGAACGTCTTTCAACAGCTGTTGTCCGTGATATTTCTGCCATTATTGATATCATTGAAACATATCCACAACAGCATAATTATGAAGATATAACACGCATTGCACAACAACGCATGGGATTAAACATTTCTATCCTTCCCCCTGATCCCCTTCCTGCTCCAGGGCCTAAACCATTTTTTGCCATTCTGGACTATTTTCTCAGTGAAGAAATCACTCGTCAAATTAACCGCCCCTTCTGGATTGATACAGTAGGCGATTCTGATCTTGTTGAAATTCGTATTCGTCTTGATAAGAGCACTTTGCGTGTCTTTGCTATGCGTAGCCAAGCCTATGCCTCCAATACTGATATCTTTCTTAGCTGGATGGTAGGGACCGCTCTTGTTTTACTGCTAATTGCTATTTACTTTTTGCGCAGACAAATCAAACCAATCCAACAACTGGCTGAAGCCGCTGAAAGTTTTGGACGCGGACGTCCCTTACCTGAAGGTTTTCATCCACAAGGTGCTGATGAAGTACGTCGTGCCGGCATTGCTTTTTTGCGCATGCGTGAACGTATTGAACGCCAAATCGAACAGCGCACTATGATGCTGTCAGGCGTTAGCCATGATTTAAGGACTATTCTTACACGCTTTAAACTTCAACTTGCTATTGCAAGTACTGACTTTGATAGTAGTCTTCTTGAACAAGATGTCAACGATATGCAAAACATGTTAGAAGACTATCTGGCTTTTGCACGTGGTGAAGGCAGTGAAAATGTTAAAAACTTTGATTTACAAGCTCTTATGAAAAAATTCTTCGCCAATGCTAATCTTCATCAACGTCACTTCTCTTATAAAATTGAAGGCCCAACACAGATACAAGTGCGTCCACATGCCTTTACACGCTTGGTTAGTAACCTTGTGTCTAATGCATTTTATTACGCAGACACTGTTGAGTTAACAGCTACAACCCAGCAAGAATCTTTTATCATAATCATCGATGATAATGGACCAGGCATTCAGAAAGATATGCGCACAGAAGTGTTTAAGCCATTTTTTAGACTTGATAAAGCACGCAATCAAGATGCGAGCGGAACGGGGCTTGGACTTGCTATTGCCCAAGACATTGCCCGTAGCCACGGAGGAAACATCCAATTAGATGATAGCCCACTCGGAGGCTTGCGTGCTATTATTGATATTCCCTTATAAAACACATTCCAAAAGCTTTTACAAACAACCACATTTTAAGTCGTTGAAAGGCTTAAGCATTTCCCACAGTTTCAAATAAGGAATATTGTAGCGCTTTATAAGCGCTTGTACCAGCCCAAGCAACCATTTGAAAAGCAGCATAATAACTTTCACAAATTTTAAGCGCATTCATCAACAATGTCTCAACTTGTATATGAGATGGATGCACCCCCCCAGCAAGCAGAAGACCCTGCCGATAAATAACAGAATTATCCCCTTGCCAGTAATCAAAATGCCCTAACAATAATTTTTCATTAATTGCCAATAATAACTGGCTTATTTCCGTTGTTCGAGCATTTTCAATAGAAAGATTAAATGCGCAAGCTAAATGAAGAGCCTCTTGCTCTTCAATCCATGAAAAAGAAAGGCGATAATTAGCCTGTTTTCCTTCGATACAAACATTAATTTCATCTTCTGCACTACGCTCAAAAGACCAATCATATTGGTAAGCGATCTGTTCAATAAAATCTACCGGATGCTCTTTTCTTTCTGCGGTGCTAAAAGCAAACCCCATCATTAACCCTCGATGACAGCAAAATATTATCAACAAAAGCGCAAAATAATTATAATTGTAATAACATTTGCTACAATTATAGCCTTTACACTTAACAAATACGCACTAAAACATTAGACAAACAGTACACAAAACTGGGAAACAAAACAGAGCATGCTTCCCACAACAAACAAACTTGATAAAAACAAAACGAATCATCAAGCTTTTTCAGTGTATTCATACAATCTCATAGCACCAGCCCCCTCATTTAAAAAAAATGCTTTTTTATTAAAAATATATCCACTATCTGCTCTAACAGACTCAAGATTAAGCATTTTTCAGTTTTATGCTTAACATCGAAAAACTGGGGATTATTTTTAAAGAATATAATTCTTCTATACTTAGGTCGTTTTAGATTTTTTCTGATTTTGTTTTTCTAAATCATCAAGACGTTTTATCAAATCAGTGTTTTCAGCACGTAATTTAAGTAACATTTCTTTCATTACTTCAAATTCCTCGCGTGAAACAAGATCAAGCTTATGCACTATCTTCTCAATTTGTGAACGAAAAAATGTTTCAGCTTCATACCGTATACCTTCTGTAGCACCTGCAACATCTGTCATTAATTTCGCCAATTCATCAAGAATACGGTTTGATCCATTACTCATGATATTTTCCTTTAATGTTAGCTACTTACGCAATACATTCATTATAGCGCATTTTCATCATATGTAGATACTGTATTTTCTTTTAGTAATATAGATTTATTTTAGCCTTTTACCCCTATACCAACAGCAGATGATCTTTATCCCTGGCTTAACTACCTTTGACTTAATCATCCGCTGAATCGACTGCCTCTGACTTGACCATTGCGTATTCGTCTGTCATGATTTTATGATGTTACATCCTCTTAAAATTTAATGCCTGACTTCATGAACAATTTCCTTTCTTGTCCTGCCATTCCTTTTCCTAATTTTCTTGATCCTATTATTATTCAATTAGGGCCTATAGCACTCCATTGGTATGGTCTTGGTTATGTCGTAGGCATTCTTTTTTCTTGGTGGTATGTACAAAAATTATCGCACAAAAAATCCTTGTGGTATGCAAACTATCCTCCCCTGAATGCAGAAAAAGCAAGTGATTTTGTTGTTTGGGCTGCTCTTGGTATCGTTGTTGGTGGTCGTTTAGGACAGGTACTGATATGGGATCCCACTTATTATTTTAACCATCCAAGTTCTATCATTGCTGTATGGGATGGAGGGATGTCCTTTCACGGTGGCCTAATTGGTACTACTATCGCAATAATCTGGTTTGCACGGAAACACAACATCAATATTTGGGCAATGTTCGATACAATTGCTGCAGGCGCTCCTTTTGGAATTGGCGTCGTGCGGATATGTAACTTCATTAACCAAGAGTTATGGGGCAGTGTTACGAATGTTCCTTGGGCCGTCTGCTTTTCCCTTGATCCTCAATATTTGCCACGTCATCCAAGCCAACTTTATGAAGCCTTGATGGAAGGATTTCTTCTGTTTATTGTACTTGCTTTTATTATTTTTGCTTTTAAAGCATTTAAACGCCCTGGAACTGTAGCAGGCACATTTATCATAAGCTATGGAATAGCGCGCACCATTTCAGAAATTTTCCGTGTTCCCCAAGAGGATCCAGAATGGTTTTCTGCTCTCTTCCATGGCTCTGGATTTACCTATGGTATGGCCTTATCTCTTCCTATGATTTTATTTGGTTTTTATGCTATTTTCCGGGCCTTCAGAAATCATTTTATAAAATAATGGCAACCTTAAAACATAAAATTCAAAAAATTATTGCTCTCGAGGGACCAATAACTGTTAGCCAATTTATGTCTTTGGTCCTCACAGATTCACAATTTGGCTATTACCAAACACAAACACCCTTTGGACGCACCGGCGACTTTATTACCGCACCTGAAATAAGCCAATTATTTGGAGAAATGATTGGTATTTGGATCATTGCAAATTGGGAGGCTCAAGGCTGTCCACATCCCTTTATTCTCGCAGAAATAGGTCCAGGACGTGGAATACTTATGGATGATGTTTTACGGACTATTCAGAAACTATGTATAACAGCATTTAATGCAGCCGAAATCTTTCTTGTTGAAATAAGCCAAAACCTTGCAACAGAACAAAAAAAGCGCCTCTCATCTTATCAAAAAAAAATTCATAACATTGAGAGTTTTGATCAGATACCACCAGGCCTTTTAATCCTTATTGCAAATGAACTCTTCGATGCCCTTCCCATTCACCAATATATCAAAATCGATGGAGAATGGAGAGAACGCCTCATTACCCTTAATCCCAGTGGCCATCTTATTTTTATTGCTGACTCACATAAACTTTCTTCTGAGAGCTTACCAAACTATTGTGCTGAAATGCCTGATGGAACTATTTGGGAATATGCACCTTTACGCAACCAATTGATGCAAAAAATCAGCAGTCGCTTAATGCAAACGCAAGGTTCTGCTTTACTTATTGATTATGGTGCTTCTGACATTGCATTTGGAGACACACTGCAGGCTATTTCAAAACACCAATTTCGTGATATTTTTTCTGCTCCAGGAGAACATGATTTAACGTCACATGTTGATTTTTTCTCTTTGAAAGAGATAGCCCTTCAAAAAGGCTGTTTTGCTACCATTCTAGAACAAGGAGATTTTCTCTTTAAAATGGGAATTCTGGAACGTGCAAAAAAGCTTAGTTCTCATAAAAATGTCGCAATTCAGAATAAAATTCACCAAGATATCGAACGGCTAACCAGCCCAAATCAAATGGGAAAACTTTTTAAAGTTCTCTACGCTAGTGATAAAAACATACCGCTATTTTCATTCTTGACTGCTAATAATAACAACCATTAACATAAATTATTCTCTTGCTTAACCATTTTCATTCAAAATTTCTTCATGTGGAGCTTTTATGAAAGTTATCCCTGAACCTATTCTCGCAAATAATCTTTTTTCTTTGCATACACAGGGAATAAAGCACGGTTTTTTTACACGTCAGGGAGGTATTTCAAAAAATATTTATCAGAGTCTCAATGTTGGCCAGAGCTCAAAAGATTATTTTGAACACATTGCACAAAACCGCACTTTCATTGCCAATTATTTTGACATTGAGATACAAAATTTAATCACTGTCAATCAAATACACTCTTGTGAAGTCGTCGTTGTTGATCAACCTTTTATCGGTGAGCGTCCTAAAGCTGATGCTCTCGTCACAACAACAAAAGGTCTAGCAATCGGCGTCCTCACAGCTGATTGTGGTCCCGTTCTTTTTGCTGATCCGCAAGCAGGTGTCATTGGTGCCGCGCATGCTGGTTGGCGAGGAAGCTTGAACGGAATTTTAGAAAAAACAATTTCAGTTATGGAAAAACAAGGAGCCAAACGGCAATCAATAACAGCAGTCCTTGGACCTTGTATTGGTCCCCACCATTATGAAATAACAGGCGAGTTCTACGATCAATTTATGAATTACCAAAACCAATTCCAAAAGTATTTTTTAAAAACAGATAAAGAAAACCATTTTAGCTTTAATTTATGGGCATTCATTATGGATAAGTTACAACAAGAAGGTATCAATGCTTCTTGTCTGCACCTATGCACTTACCAAAATGAACAGAATTTTTTTTCCTACCGCCGTGCAACACATCGCAATGAACCTGACTATGGACGGCAGATTTCTGCCCTTATGCTAACACATGAAAGATAGGCTTCTTTGCTACAACCTTAAATCGTTGTGATCTGAGTACACACACAGCCTACTAATAGCCATAAATCTTCAAGTGATATCAACTGTAGCATAAAAAGATACCGTTTACTGAGGCGGCGATAGATAGTTTTCGCAATTTATAATGGTGTGAATAACTTCTATGATGCCCTTTCCAAAATAATTGAAATCATATTGAAAAATTCCATTTTAAAAATAACAATATTAAAAAAAACAATGAGGTACCAGCTCTTTTAACCAAGGATAGATAAAATTGTGATGCTTTGTCATTGTTTCCTTTGCAATCTGGTAACAAAAAGCTAAAACCTTGCTAAATTCCACCATGATTACTTAGAGGCTTTTATCATGAAACTTTTCTGTGGCAATTCTAATCCACGCCTTGCCGAAGATGTTGCAAATTATTTAAAAATTCCCTTAGGTGAAGCAACCGTAAAACGCTTTACTGATCAGGAAATTTTCGTAGAATTACATGAGAATGTACGTGGTGAGGATGTATTCGTCCTGCAGTCGTCATCCTATCCAGCCAATGATCACTTGATGGAACTTCTCATCATGATTGACGCTCTTCGGCGCTCTTCCGCACGCCGCATCACAGCTGTTATACCCTATTTTGGTTATGCTCGCCAGGATCGTAAACCTGGACCACGCACTCCTATTTCAGCAAAACTCGTTTCTAACTTGATTACCCAAGCAGGTGCTCATCGTGTTTTAACATTGGATCTGCACGCAGGACAAATCCAAGGCTTTTTTGATATTCCAACTGACAATCTCTATGCTGTTCCTGTCATTTCTCGTGATATTAAAGCGCATTATTCTCTTGAAAATGTCGTTGTCGTTTCACCTGATGTTGGTGGTGTCGTACGTGCGCGTTCCTTAGCCAAACGCTTAAATAGTCTGCTTGCTATTGTCGACAAGCGTCGTGAACGCCCAGGAGAATCAGAAGTTATAAATATCATTGGCAATGTAGCTAGCAAAGATTGCATTTTGTTAGATGATATTGTCGATTCAGGCGGAACTTTATGCAACGCAGCAAGTGCTCTTCTCGAACAAGGTGCAAACAGTGTCACGGCTTATATCACACATGGTGTCCTTTCCGGAAAGGCTATCGAACGCATTACACATTCAAAAATGAAAGAATTAGTCATTACCGACTCGATTATGCCAACAAAAGAAGTTAAAGAAGCACATAACATCCGTGTTCTAACGATTGCTGACTTAATCGGAGAAGCCATTGCAAGAACAGCAACAGAGCAATCTGTCTCAAGCTTATTTGACTAGACGGCGCCTTTATTTCCTCTAAAACCTTTCTTAGCTAATATCAGAAAATAGAGGATACTGACCACTAAAATTGCATGGATAATAACAAATTTACACTCATTAAAATAGGTTTAACATCAGTTAGCATAAACGATAAAAATGGACTCTTTCTAGGCTAGAAAAAATGCACTGACTGTGTCAATATCAATCAATAGTGTTTACTTATGCATTTTGTGTTATATTTGTTATACACCTTCAATGGTAAGAATGATGGATTTCACTGACAACTCTTGCATCTCCAAATGGTTTGAATTATAGATATTGTCTCTGCGTAGACACCCTTGGAGGCAACGCAGAATGGAGCAATCACTACTTTGCAGTGCATATCTTCATATTCATGCAAAAATTGTTATTGATTTTTGATGAATCTCCAATCATGTAAACAAGGACTTAATCATGAGCAAAAGCTACACTCTTAAGGCCGAAGTACGCGAACGGGTTGGTAAGGGGTCCTCCCGTGAACTCCGTCGTAACGGTTTTATTCCAGCTGTCATTTATGGTGACAAACAGCCTCCTTTGGCAATTTCAGTTCCCTACAAGGAAGTTTTCTATAAAATTCATGGTGGTGGTTTTCGTACAACTATTGCTACTCTCGAAATCGGCAAAGAAAAAATTCAAGTTCTTCCAAAAGATTATCAACTTGATCCGGTTCGTGACTTCCCTATGCATGTGGATTTCTTACGCGTTTCAGCGAAATCAATCGTACATGTCAATATTCCTGTGCATTTCCTTAATGAAGACACAGCCCCAGGTATTAAACGCGGTGGTGTTTTGAACATTGTTCGCCATGAAATTGAGTGTACTGCACCAGCAAATGCTATTCCTGATGCGATTCAGATTGATCTATCCAGTTATTCTATTGGTGATTCCATCCACATTTCAGCAGTGCAATTACCAGAGGGTGTGACTCCGGTTATTCAAGATCGAAACTTTACTATTGCAACGATCGCAGCACCAGCTGGCATGGGTGATACTTCAGAAGAAGAAAACAACGAAAGTGATGCAAAGAAATAATCAATTTTCGTAGGCGGGAGAAACTTCCCGCCTTTTTTGAAGTATTTTGCTAATCTTTTATATTTTACTAAAGGCGCATATGTTACTTATTGCGGGTCTTGGTAATCCCGGTTCACATTATCAAAATAACCGTCATAATATTGGTTTTATGGCTGTTGATGCCATTCATGAAGCTTTTTCCTTTTCTCCATGGTCAAAAAAATTTCAAGCTGAAGTCTCAAATGGTCTTATAAATGGTGAAAAAATTCTTCTTATAAAACCGCAAACTTTTATGAATTTATCTGGTCAAGCCATTGGTGAAGCTTTACGATTTTATAAATTAGATTTAGATCACCTGATTGTTTTTTACGATGAATTAGATTTACCACCGGGAACGGTGCGCGTAAAAATTGGCGGAAGAAGTAACGGACATAATGGTATAAAATCAATCGATAGTCACTGTGGTAATAATTACCACCATGTACGCTTAGGGATCGGGCGTCCTATCTCTAAAGAACTGGTTGATCAATATGTTTTAGGAAATTTTACACAATCTGATCAAAAATGGTTATCAACTTTATTAGGTGTAATTGCAAACAATGTTGCTATGCTCATAAAAGGAGACAGCAACTGCTTTATGAATAAGATCTCGTTAACGATGAAAAGCCAAGGTCTACAGTAAAGCATGATTTCTTACGAAAACATGAAATACACCTAAATTCTTTCCCCATATTTTTACGTTTGACATCCCCTTTCTTTTTAAAAGGAAAGGCAAGCTCAATATATATCGGAAAAGAAAAAATATAGAATTTATAAAGTAAAACTGTTCAAACCCATAATTATTTTGAATTAAAAGAATCCTGTCGATTGCCCCCTAAATGAATCTCTCGGTAAAACCACCACATGTGAACCATTAGGAACACGATCATAAAGATCAATAATATCTTGATTGAGTAAACGGATACATCCACTTGATATAGCCTGACCAATCGACCATGTTTCGTGTGAGCCATGAATACGGAAGAGCGTATCTTTTCCATCTTGGAAGAGATAAAGTGCTCGTGCACCCAATGGATTCTCAGGGCCCGCTGGCATACCTTCCCCTAAATGACCGTAACGTTCTGGCTCACGAGCCATCATTGCTGCAGTGGGCCTCCAAGAAGGCCACTGGCGTTTATATTGTATAACTCCTGTACCTTGAAAAGCCAGCCCTTCTTTACCAACGCCGATACCGTAACGCAGAGCTTTGCCATTTTCACGAATAAGATAAAGAAAACATTTTTCTGTATCTATAACCAGCGTACCAGGTGGATAAGTTGTTTCATAATCAACTTGCTGGCGCCAAAATTTTGGATGAATTGTTGTAAGATCAATGGCAGGCAAAAAGTGAGGCTCATTCGTTACAGCCCCGTATAAAGCCTGCACTTCTTCTGGGACATACCAAGCTTGTTGAGAGGGAAAATGCGATACATTCGACTGAGGTGTAAGACAACCAGCTAACGCTAATGGTGCTGCAATCAAAAAAATACGACGAGATAA
Organism: Bartonella bacilliformis KC583; assembly: GCF_000015445.1. NCBI lineage: Bacteria > Pseudomonadati > Pseudomonadota > Alphaproteobacteria > Hyphomicrobiales > Bartonellaceae > Bartonella > Bartonella bacilliformis. The sequence goes on from NC_008783.1 coordinate 1,037,247, forward strand.
TAACCCCATATTTTCTCCAAATTATTTTATGTTGTCGCTTATCATATTACAAGCAACTTAGCATACTAATAAAATTTATTTACAATTTTATTAACAATAACAATGTTTAGTATTTGATTATTAAAGAATTACAAAATATATTGTTTTTTGTGTAATCATAATAAATTAGAGACTAGAACTCTTTCTAAAACATGCTATAAAAATACAAATGAAGCTTTGTCTAAATTATAAAACAACTCAAAATCAATAGAGAGAGAGCTTATGGGTTTCAAATGCGGGATTGTTGGACTACCCAACGTCGGTAAATCAACTCTTTTTAATGCATTAACAAAAACAGCCGCAGCACAAGCCGCCAATTATCCTTTTTGTACGATTGAACCGAATACTGGCGAAGTTGCTGTCCCAGATCCACGGATGAAAAAAATTGCCTCTATCGCTGGCTCAAAAGAAATTATTCCTACACGTATCAGTTTTGTTGATATTGCAGGGCTCGTCCGCGGTGCTTCAAAAGGTGAAGGCTTAGGAAATAAATTTTTAGCGAATATTCGTGAGGTTGATGCTATTATCCATGTGCTACGGTGTTTTAAAAATGAAGACATCACACATGTAGAAGGACGAATTGATCCCATTTTTGATGCTACAATTGTTGAAACTGAACTTATGCTCTCAGATCTTGAAAGCTTAGAGCGACGGATCATACCAATCCGAAAGACTGCAACTGGAAAAGACAAGGAATCTCTGACAATCCTGCCTATCATGGAAGCAGCATTAACCTTGTTGCAAAAGGGAAGTCCCGTGCGATTATTGCTCAAAGATCTTCCTTCTGATGAGAAACGTATTCTTAATAGCCTCAATCTTTTAACCTCAAAACCTGTGCTTTATGTTTGTAACGTAAATGAAAATGAAGCTGCTCATGGTAATGACTTTACCCAAGCGGTTGAAAAAATAGCAGAAGAACAGAACGCACAAACTATTATCATTTCTGCTTCTATCGAATCTGAAATTGCCCAACTCACTGATGAAGAAGCAACAGAATATCTTAATGCTCTAGGATTATCTGAGCCTAGTCTAGATCGGCTCATTCGTGCTGGTTATTGTTTGCTTGATCTTATTACTTATTTTACCTGTGGACCTAAAGAAACACGAGCATGGACAATTGTCCGTGGCACAAAAGCACCTCAGGCAGCAGGTGTTATCCACTCAGACTTTGAACGTGGTTTTATTCGTGCTCAAACTATCAGCTATGAAGATTATATTACTTTAGGGGGAGAAAACGGAGCAAAAGAAGCAGGAAAAGCCCGCGATGAAGGAAAAGAATATATTGTGCAAGACGGCGATGTCATGCTGTTTAAGCACAATACTTAATTTCTTTATTTTGCAATTTCATGACCTCTTTAGTGGCTAAAAGAAGATTTCTTTGCGTCAGATTATCTTTATGCCCTTAAGAATACTCTTCAACAAAAATAGCTCTATAATGAATGCGCTATTTTTAATCTTCCATAAAAATGGAAACGCAAAATTAACGTACCCAAAGGCCTTCATACTTAAATTCTGGAGCGTCCTGCAAAGCGTCCTTTGTCATATGCGTGATAAGCTTCCATTTGCCATCATCATGTGTCATCTTAATCGCTACTGAAGGAACAACAACATAACGCTCCCCTATACCTAAAAAACCACCAAAAACGATAATAATTCCCTCAATGTCATTTTGACGCAAAAGAATATCTTTTACTTTGCCAATATTTTCACCTTCCATAGTGTATATATCTGCACCAATGAGGCTTGAAACAACAAAATCAGCCGTTAAAGGTGTTACCTCATAATGAGGAGCTCTATCTGAACCAACCTGTGCAACATTACTTGCCAAAACTATTTCAGATTCTGAAAGGAGTGTAAAAAATTGACTATAAGCGTGAGAAAGCATAAAAATTGACACAAGAGCAATGGAAGTCATTTTCTTCATTATTAATCTCCGTTTTTATTTAATGCATCATCATCGAATTTTTTCCCTCCATGCTTTCAAACCAGCGACTTTATCGCTTCTTTTTTCAATTTTTCTTAGATCTTTCATCTAAAATAGGCCAAATTTGTTTTTTGCAATATCAATAAACTTCATCTCAATAATTAAAAACAAGTTTTACCACTCACAAGAAGATAAACTGCTTACAGTTAAATGCTCAAATATCGCACGCGCAATTTTCAAACTTTTTTGAAACTCCTCCTCATAAGTCAAAATAAGGCACCGCTCAAAAAAAATCCTGAACACAATGAAAAAGCTAAAACATTACTTAACGCTCTAAAGAAAAAATGCCTTACATGACAACGCAGACAAACAAAGAAAGTAACTCTCCTTATACCTGAGTTAACCCGCAGCACTGCTTTACAAATGACTATATAAAATCATATTGTACAAAGTATGACACTTCACATCGCTCTTTTTCAACCAGACATTGCTGGTAATACTGGAACAATTTTACGTCTTGGTGCGTGTCTTGGCGTGCATGTGCATATCATTGAACCTGCAGGCTTTGATCTATCAGATCGCAATCTCAAACGGGCAGGTATGGACTACCTTGAACGTGCCTCTTTAGAGAGACACATTGATTGGCAACATTTTCTTGATGCCATGCAAAAATTTAATCGTCGTCTTTTTCTCCTAAGTACAAAAGCAACAACATGTTATACAAATATACGCTATCAGAAAAATGACGTTTTACTTTTTGGTCGTGAATCAGCAGGTGTTCCTGATTATGTTCATCAAGCAGTTGATTGTACATTAAAAATTCCTATGCAACAGCAAGCACGTTCTTTAAATCTCGCAATGAGCGTAGCTATAACAACGGGAGAAGCTCTGCGCCAAATTGGTTATAGTGGATTAGAGTAAAAACTAAAGAATAAATATTACGGTTCAAATTTTTCTAATAGCTCATTACGATCTATTAAAAACCCGCTTTCAACCCATATTGTCTCTAATTCTTTGAGTTTTTGTCCCACAATCTTCCCTTTAGCAAAACCTCTTTCTATTAAATCCTTACCACTGACAGGAAAAACAGGAATCTCCCACCTTTGAGCAAGCTGATAAAGCCTCATATAATGCTCTATTTTTTGAGAATTCTCGTTTCCCTCTACAGGGCCAGCACATACAGCTGCCAAAGACAAAGATAAATGATCTAAAATCGGCTGTCGACCATGAAAATAAATTAGTTTTTGCAAACAGGTCTCTGAACAATTTTGGCTTATCGATTCCAACTCTGCCCACTCTCTTAATCGTGTTTTTTCCTTATTAGAAAAACGTAAACGACGAGCAATATCTTGAAGACGTTCAGAGTCAGGTGGAAGAAGACTTTGTAACCTCAATAATGGATCTTCTTTCCAACCAAGAACATGCTCTGTTTTCACAAGTGAGTGAATTGCATCAATACCCCATTTTTCTGTTTCAGGAAAAATAAGTGTCAAAATGCCACTTTGACGCATCCATAAAAGAGCACGTGTTGGATCTGAAGCAGCAAGAAGTTTTTTTATTTCCTCCCAAACACGTTCAGATGAAAGCTTATGCAAACCGTGTTTTAAAGCAACACACGCTTTCAATCCTTGTGCATCAGGTCGCCCTGCTCCATACCAAGCAAAAAAGCGAAAAAAGCGCAAAATACGCAAATAATCTTCACAAATACGCTGTTCTGCAACACCAATAAAACGTATTGTACGGCTTGCAATATCGCTCAAACCTCCTACCAAATCATAAAGTTGGCCAGTGGCATCACAATACAGTGCATTAATAGTAAAATCTCGTCGTTCAGCATCTTTTTTCCAGTCACGACCAAAAGCAACTTTCGCGTAACGGCCATCTGTTTCAACATCAGAACGAAGAGTCGTCACCTCATAAGAACATGACTCAGAAACCACCGTTACTGTACCAAAATCAATACCAGTAGGAACAGCTTTAAATCCTGCTTCTTCTACGCGCTTGATAACTTGCTGTGGCAAACAAGTTGTCGCAATATCAATATCACTAATGGGCTGTCCTAGAAGTTGATTACGGACTGCACCACCAACAACACGCGCTTCCTCATCACCCAACGACAAAATACGAAGAAGTGTTTGAATATTTTTATGCTGCAACCAATCAGCCTGTTTGAAATTTGGTATTGTGTTCACCCCTTTAGCCCTTTAACGAATTTTCATGATTGTTTCTCATGATCAGCGCCATAATGGCAATATTTGTGATACCCTCCACAGTCTAACATCTCTCTTCAATGCAGCATATCTTTTTATCTATATATAAAATACCAAAAAAAACGCCTATCACACTTATTTTCTCTTTATTTTTTGATACAAATCATAAAATACTTATGATCATATAAAAATAATTATTATTTTTCGATAAATGCCTTAAGGAAGAAATCAATGAGTCAAGATGATACATTATCCAACTCTGTTAAAAAGGCCAATATGAGTGATAATGCAAAATTCACTGTTAGTGATATTGATAAGGCACATAAAGAATTAGATCTTTTGCAAAAGGAAATTGATAAAGTTATTTTTGGCCAAAATCATGTAATTGAACACACTTTAACAGCTATTTTAGCTGGGGGACATACCCTTCTCGTTGGCGTTCCAGGGCTTGCTAAAACACGCCTTGTTAACACATTAGGAACTGTATTAGGACTTGATACAAAACGTATCCAATTTACACCCGATTTGATGCCATCAGATATTATTGGTTCTGAAATTATGGACTCAGATAAAAGTGGTAAACGCTCTTTCCGTTACATTCAAGGTCCTATTTTTGCACAAATTCTTATGGCCGATGAAATTAATCGTGCTTCTCCTCGTACACAATCAGCCCTTTTGCAAGCTATGCAAGAATACCATGTTACTGTTGCTGGAACCCATTATAATTTACCACAACCTTTTCATGTCCTTGCAACCCAGAACCCTCTTGAACAGGAGGGAACCTACCCGCTTCCTGAAGCACAGCTTGATCGCTTTTTAATGCAAATTGACATTGATTACCCTGATTTAGAGACAGAACGGCGTATTATTTTAGAAACGGTAAATCAAAAAAGCCAAGTTGTAAAATCAGTTTTATCGACCCAAAAATTGCAAAAAATTCAAAAAATCGTTCGCACAATACCCGTTTCTGAAAATGTTGTTGAAGCTATTTTGAAGTTGGTGCGTTCAGCCCGTCCTTATAAAGATAATCCGCTTGCGAATAAATATATTGCTTGGGGCCCTGGTCCTCGAGCATCACAGGCACTTTCACTTTGTGCTCGTGCTCGTGCTCTCTATCACGGACGTTTATCTCCCTCACTTGATGATATCCAAGCCTTGGCACAACCCGTGTTGCAACATCGGATGGCACTCAATTTTTCTGCACGTGCTGAAGATATAACTGTAAAAGATATTATTGCTACTCTTGTGAAAGACGCTCTTTAATGGCCATTGGCAGAAAAGTTTTTAAAGAAAGCGCAAAATCGCTTACAACGAAACTACATAAAGATGTAGCCAATATACCCTATTGCCTCTCACAAGCACGCCTTATAGCGAATACAATGATAACCGGATGGCACGGCCGGCGTAAACATGGCAATGGAGAAAATTTCTGGCAATTTCGTCTTTATACTGAAGGAGAGCCCATTACACGCATTGACTGGCGCCGCTCAGCACGTGATAAAAATACTTACCTACGCGAATATGAATGGGAAATGGCGCAAACCGTTTGGATTTGGCCTGATCAAAGTGCCTCTATGCAATATTGCTCGCGCTTTTCTAAAACCTCTAAAGGCAATCACGCCATCATTATTTCTCTTGCCTTGGCAACACTTCTTGCGCGAAGCGGTGAGCATATTGCTATCCCTAATTTAATGGCTCCCACCATGACATCCAATGTCGCGGAACGCATGGCTCTGGCTTTAATTCATTATCAAGATGAAAATCCATTTCCAAATTTTTCAACTATAACACGATTCTCACAAGTCATCATCATCAGTGACTTTCTTGATCATCCTGAAATGATTATTCAAAATTTAGGAGCTTTAGCTGCAAAACAGGTCAACGCACATCTAATTGAAGTTGCTGACCCAGCGGAGGAGTCTTTCCCTTACACAGGCCGTACAGAATTTTTTGATCCTGAAACAAAAGAAAAAATTCTTTTAGGAAAAGCAGAACACTTCCGTGAAGATTATTGCAACCTCTACCAAGCAAGACGACAAGAATTGATCAATTTTTGTTCACGCCAAGGATGGACTTACCATGTTAGTAAAACTGATCGGCCTTTAACAGAAATTATTTTGCAATTTGCAAACAAAATGGGTGACGCTATACCTCATGGAAGGAGATCACTTTGAATTTTGGGGCTCCCTTAATTTTACTTGGGCTTTTTGCTCTACCCATGATTTGGTGGTTATTGCGGATAACGCCTCCCAAACCTCATAAAGAGATCTTTCCTCCTTTGCGTCTTTTGATTAAACAAACCAATCAACAGACAACAACCAACCATACACCTTGGTGGTTATTGTTGTTACGATTAGCTATAGCAGCACTTATCATTATCGCTTTGGCACGTCCATCTTGGCATCAAAACCCAATTATACTCTCTGAATCTCAACCGCTCGCACTCATTATTGATAACGGATGGGCCTCTGTTGAAGAGTGGAAAAAACGTATTGTTGTTGCGGAAACTTTGCTTGATCAAGCAATAAAACAGCAAAAAGATGTTTATTTTCTTGCAACAGCTGAAAATGACCCCAAAGAAATTGGCCCTTTACCTGCAGAAGTTGCAAAACAACATTTAATGCATTTACAACCTCAACCCTGGCCTATCAACCGTCTAAAGGCACTGAATCGGCTCATTGAAAAAACTCGTGGTCAAACACTTGATATTGCCTATTTGAGTGATAGTTTACAAACAAACGAAGATAATCAGGCTTTTACTCTCATTGAACAGTTAAAACCCGAAACATTCCTGTGGTATTCATCTGATATTTCTAAACTTACCGGTATAAGAGCTATCGATAATCATAATGGAAACATGGCAGCACGCATTATTCGTGCAACTACTCAAGGCGAAACCCCGATAACGCTAAGCCTTTATGATTTAAAAAGTAAGCTCCTTGGACGCTTTACAACAAATTTTCATGAAGGAGAAGCAGAAGTTCTGGTTCCTCTCAACTTACCGCTTGAATTACGCAATGATATCTCATGGATTAAAATTGATAATCATGCCCACGCTGCTGCAACATTTTTAGTTGATAGCCGTAACCGAATAAACCGTGTTGCTCTCTTATCACCAAGTATCAATGAAATGGTGCAACCATTACTGTCTCCGCTTTATTATGTCATTAAAGCATTGCAGGGCCATGCAGAACTGATAACAACAGGAGGAGGAGAGCTTTCAGCTGATATTGATTACTTACTCAAACAAAACCCTTCTGTCTTCATTATGGGTGATATTGTCAACATGTCACAAGAAGCAGAAAAAAAGCTCTCTAATTTCGTCAATAAAGGGGGAATACTTATTCGCTTTGCTGGAGATAATCTCAGTTCAACAGAACAATATGATAGCTTATTACCTGTGCCATTGCGCCCTGGTAAACGTTTACTCGGCAGTGTTATGTCATGGGCTAAACCACAAAAACTAGCACCTTTTGTGCAAAATAGCTTCTTCTCTAATCTTCCTTTTCCAGAAAATGTAACTGTTTCACGCCAAATCTTAGCAGAACCCACCCCAGATCTTTTTGAAAAAACATGGCTCAGTCTTGCTGATGGATCCCCTCTTATCACAGCAACTGACCAAGGAAAAGGTGTCCTCATTTTTATCCATACTGCACCTGACCCTACATGGTCTAATCTTGCGCTTTCTGGATTTTTTGCACAAATGTTGCAAAAACTTATCACACTCAGTGTATACAACAACACCTCCTTAACTCAAATGAGAGCAATGGCACCACAAAATCCCTGGCGGACATTAAATGCCGATGGACAATTGCAATCTCCTCCCTTTCATGTTGTTCAACTCACTATTGATGAACAAAAGCTCCCCATACCATCCTATTATACCCCACCTGGGCTTTATGGCATCAACAATAATTTTTATGCATTGAATCTCTTAACGCCTTCTTCTCGTTTAATAAAAACTTCATTACCAAATTCCTTAGGAAAAAATCCTTTATCATATGAAACAAAAGAACAACATTTTACTGGACCACTTTTAGGATTAGCGCTTTTATTATTCGCTTTTGATAGCTTTGTCGTTTTATGGATGGGAAAAGCTTTTTTCTTCAATCGACAACGCAGTATATTCTTTCTATTACCTTTCATAATAGGCCTGGCCATCTTGTTCTCAAATATATCAAATATCTACGCACAAACCGCAAAAACTCATGATGAGATCATGGTGAAAGCGGCAGGAGCTACCCACCTTGCTTATGTTATAACCAATAATCATGAAATTGATACCACAAGTAAGAGTGGACTAGAAACGCTGAGTCAGTTCATTGCAGATCGTACAATGCTCTCACCTGGTTCTGTTATAGCTCTTGATCTTGATAAAGATGAGCTTGCTTTTTATCCTTTAATTTACTGGCCTCTTGACGCTAACAGTCCTATGCCAACGCAAAAAGCTCTTGAAAAAATAAATGCTTTTATGAAAAATGGAGGAGCTGTTTTATTTGATACACGCGATCAGATAAACACCAATTTGACCCTTGAAGAAACTGCAACCCCAGCGACACAGAGATTACGGGATATATTAAGTGAACTTAATATTCCAACCCTTGAACCAGCATCTGCTGATCATGTTGTTTCCCGTTCTTTTTATATTATGCCTGATTTTCCTGGACGTTACCGTGGTTCACCTTTATGGGTTGCATCATCATCAATAAATAAAAAAAATAAAAATTCTATGATGACTGGCGACAATGTGAGTTCTCTCTTTATCACCGCTAATGACTTTGCTGGTGCTTGGGCCTTAGACCCCAAAGATACATGGAAATATCCTCTTGTCTCCAATGATTCTATGCAACGTCTATGGGCATTTCGTGCAGGATTGAACATCGTCATCTATGTCCTTACAGGAAACTATAAAGCTGATCAAATCCATGTTCCTGCACTATTAGAGCGCTTTAACAAAGAGAGAAGGTAATGATAGAATCTCTGACTTTTCAGCCTTTCCTTCCCGTTTTTTGGCTTCTCTTTTTAGGCGGGATTCCTGCTCTTTTTATCATTATTGGCTTCATCACAAAGCAGCGCGGAGCTTTATTACGTCTTACAACCTTGGCTTCTCTCATTCTTGTTGTGCTTAATCCTGTTATAAAAAAAGAGCAGCGTGAACCCGTTAAGAGTATTATAGGAATTGTCATTGATCGTAGTGAAAGCCAAACTTTAGGGACACGTACAGAAGACAGTGAAAAAGCACGCATACAATTAACCAACGCACTGGCTCGCTATCCACAATTTGAGCCACGCTTTATTGAAGCTAGAAAACGTTCTGATAATCATTATGCATCATCAAAGGATTTATTTCATGCTTTAACACAAGCCACATCTGATGTCCCGCCATCCCGCTATGCAGGAACAATCTTGATCACTGATGGACAAGTGCACGATATTCCTGAAATATCAGAACTTCATCATAAGGCGCCAATCAACGCCCTTATAACAGGAAGAACAGATGAATTTGACCGTCAAATTAAACTTATCTCTCCTCCCCGTTTTGCTCTGATCAATAAACCACAAACACTTTCTATTTTGGTTGAAGATAAAGGCCAACCAAAAAAGGAAATATCAGGGCAAGTAAACGTTTCTGTGAGTGTCAATAACCAAGAAGTTGGCCGCTATTCTGTAACACCTGGTATCATCTTTCAAACTGACATCACTCTTCCTCATGCTGAAAAAAACATCGTTCAAGTGACTACAGATACACATGAGGGTGAATTAAGCTCTGATAACAATCGAGCCATTGCTATCATTGAAGGGATCAGAGAAAATTTGCGAGTTCTTCTCATTTCAGGCGCACCTTATAATGGTGAACGCACATGGCGTGATCTTTTAAAGAGTGATTCCAATATTGATCTCGTTCATTTTACTATTCTGCGTCCTCCTGAAAAAGCGGATAACACCCCTTCTAGCCAATTATCACTGGTTGTTTTTCCTACAACTAAGCTATTTGTTGAAGAAATTAATAATTTTGATCTCATCATTCTTGATGGCTACCAACATTCCAGTGCACTACCACTCATTTATTATGATTACATCACCCAATATGTACAAAAAGGTGGTGCATTACTAATGGTCACAGGACCTGAATTTGCTGGTGAACGATCGCTTGCCAAAACACCTTTGATCAGTGTCCTACCTGCATTACCAAGTGGAACTGTCATTGAAAAGCCTTTTCGTCCTGCATTAACCAAAGAGGGCGAACGTCACCCTGTTACACGAAATCTTGCAACACCCACCCACCCAGCTACTCAATGGGGGCAATGGTTGAGACAAATTGCAATTAAACAAACAGGCCAAAGCATTACCATCATGAAAGGAGCTGATGAACAACCACTCTTACTCCTCTCCCATATTGGTAAAGGGCGTGTAAGTATGTTGCTGTCCGATGAAAGTTGGCTTTGGGCACGAAATTTCGAAGGTGGAGGTCCCTACGCTTCTCTCTACCGTCGTATTGCCCATTGGCTCATGAAAGAACCAGAACTTGAAGAAGAGAAATTAAGTGCTGTGAATGATCGCCATCGTTTAACAATTCGTCGACAAACACTCGAAGATCACCCAGAACCCGTTGAAGTCATTTTCCCCTCTGGCAAAAAAGAAAATATCACTCTCAGTAAAGAACAAGAAGGTATATTTACAGGAGCTATAAATGCAGATGAAATAGGGATCTTTACAATCCACAATGGCAACCAAACAGTTCTTGCCCCTATAGGCGCACTCGATAATCCTGAATTATATGACTTAATTTCAACAGAAGAAAAATTGGCGCCCATCATTCAAAAAACGGGTGGCTATATAACACGTTTACATCACGAAAAAAGAAACGGTATTCATATTCCTCCTATCAAGATAGTTGGACCACAAACGAAACTCACCTCTTCCCTTCCTCAATCAATTATTCTAAAAGAGACAACAGAAACCCGTTTGGTTAGCGCTGTTCATTTTTCAATCTTTTCCGGATTTTTTGCTCTGCTGACGTGTCTGTTATTTCTCAGTAGTATATGGTTATCGTGAAAGTCGCTAAAATCTGACCAATTTAACCATTTTCAAGCAACTGACAGCCTCTTTACAGCAAGTATATCAATTACACGAACGATAACGGACTTTTCCTTTTGCTACTTTTAGTGCACCTTTTTGTAATTCCAAAATAAGCAATCTGTTTGGATCTACCGGTGCAGGCATGTGTATCTGTTGTCTATGTTCGACATTTTTAAACCAAAAACGACCATAATATTCTTTATCCCCAATTAAAATCACCAAAACAACATTGTGATTTTCTGCTGCGTGTAAAGCCATATACATTAACTTTCTGCCTACACCAGCATTTTTATATTCAGGACGAACAACAAGAGGGCCTAATAAATAAGCAGCTTGCTCACCAACTGTTATAGGGGTCATCCTCACTGAACCAATTACATCGCCTCCAAGACAAGCGACAAAAGAAAATTGACAATCATGTCGTCCCTCTTCTCTCAATAAATAGCTTGCACGTGTAAAACGACCAGGACCGAAAACCACCTTATTGATTTGCTCAATTTGAGCATCATGATCACGTGTTTCAGGGTGATAAGTTATGGCATCACTATCGGCCGGGGAAAAGGAAACGAAAAATCGAGAATCCAAAGATACATCTGTCATGGACTTTATGCCTAGAAAAAATTAACATGCGAACTAAGAGACTTACTTCCTTATTTGAGGAATTCTTTCGTTATCGTTTATTTTTTCACGCATGTCCTACCCCTCTCCTAAACTTCCCTGCTCTTAACATTCTTTTTGGGTAACGTAAATGTTAAAAAAAATTCTATTATTTTCCAACAAACTATTTTCGTATCACAATTTCCTATCTCTTTTAATTGTGTATGGGATTTTTATCATTGCCTAAATCATTTTCAACATTATGATAGAGTTCATGTTTTATCTTGCTCATATATCAGATATACACCTTTCACCTGTGCCACAGCCTTCCTTTTCTGAACTTTTTGGAAAACGTCTTACTGGTTATCTTAATTGGCAAAAAAAACGTAAAAACCAAATGACAACCGGTGTTTTAGAAACTTTAATGTGCACTATAAAAGAAAAAAATCCTGATCATCTTGTTATTTCTGGCGATCTTGTCAATCTCTCTTTGGATAAAGAATTTAAACAAGCGCGAAACTGGTTACTAACCCAAGGACAACCTCATGATATTTCTTTAACCTTTGGGAACCATGATGCCTATGTTCGCAGAGCCCTCCAAAAGGCCTGCACTATTTTTCAACCTTGGATTCAGGGTGATCTTCCTCAAAAAAATGCTTTTCCTTATATGCGCATTCGTGATAACATCGCCATTATAGGAGCCTCTTCAGCTATTGCGACACCGCCTTTTCAAGCATCTGGCTATTTTGGAAAAAAGCAAGCACAAATTTTGTCTCAGCTTTTAGATGAAGCTGCAGCACGCAATCTCTTTCGAGTTGTGACCATTCACCATCCCCCCTTTCACCATGCAACCCTTTGGCATAAAAAGTTATGGGGAATAGGACGTTTTCTAGATGTCATCAAACGCTATGGATGCGAACTTATTCTTCACGGCCACACTCACTTGCCTACCTTAAATATCATTGAAGAGAAAAAAAGGAAAATTCCTATTGTTGGTGTTGCTTCTGCATCACAAGGTTGTGGTGGCAAAAACCCACCTGCAAATTTTAACTTTTTCACTATTGAGCACGCTCATCATCAATGGCACTGCCAGTTACAACGCTATAGTATTATCAACAAAAATAATGACATCGTGTGTACTGAAACAATAGATCTTTGAGTCTTTGAAACAAGAACGATCAGGAAATACTCACAGGAGTATTGTTAATCAATGCATGCAATATTTTTCCTATAAGATGTATTTTTCTTCCATATAATATTTGAGCTATCGTTCGGGTCTTTATTAAAGAATAATGTTTATAATATTGATCTTAAATCCCCTTAATTTATTGATTCATAATCAAAAACTACGCTAAAGGAACAGCCATTACACTAGGAGAAAACTTGGCTTCGCTTTCAGGTTCCATGTGAATAATAATGCGTGCATTTTCAAATTCCATCTCAAGCGCTTCCTCAATTTGATTACACACTTGATGGGCTTCCCCCACCTGCATTGTTGCTGGTACAACTAAATGAAACTCTATAAAAATAGCCCTGCCAGCAACACGAGTACGCAAATCATGCACTTCAATTGCACCACACGCATTTTCTAAAATAATATCATAAATGCGCATAGTTTCAGTGAATTCAACTCCAACATCCATTAATCCCTGAACAGAATTGTTCACCACTTTCCACCCCTGCCAAAGAATATGAAAAGCAATAATTATCGCTAAAATGGGGTCTAAAAAAGCCCACCCACTTACAAAAGCAGCAACTAATCCAATTAGAATGCCAAATGACCCAAAAACATCTGTTATTAAATGCTCCCCATCAGCTTTAAGAGCTGGTGAGCAATGAATTTTCCCCTGCCGAATAAGAACCAACCCCCAAAAATAATTTATAACACTCGCTGCAGCGCTAATACCAATCCATATTCCAGGTTCTTGAGACACTTCAACATCCCAAAAAGATGACCATGCTTCTCTCAAAATCATGATTGCAGCAACAATGATCAGTGTACCTTCAAAAATAGCAGAAAAATATTCTGCCTTATGATGTCCAAAAGGATGATCTTGGTCAGCTGGTTTCAAACTTATTTTTACTGCCCACCACGCTGCCAACGCCGCAACGATATTCACAACTGATTCTAAAGCATCAGAATAAAGTGCAACTGAGCCAGTAATATGATAGGCCCAATATTTCAGAGCACAAACAAAACAAGCCACTACAATAGACCCTATAGTCAATTGTTGTATCTTGATTTTTGCGCTCATAATCACACCCACACTTCGCTAAACGCACCATAAACACCTCTTTATGATAGCGTCGATATTTTGCTATTCCTCTAATAGCATCATGGTCTCAACATAAAAGGAAATAATCATCATAATCTACTGTTATCCTTTGTAACAACAGTTCTATTACTCGTTGCATAACAACTATAGCGCAACTCAAATATGGCTCGCAAAAAACAAGAAAACGCTTTTAAAACTATCAAGTTCTTTAAATTAATCACAAATTTTTTCTTGAATTATACAATATTTCCTCTGCTTAATGACCTTTTTTACTAAAATTCATCATGCTCTCGCACAACTTGACTGTTGTTCCTTCTTCATTAAGCCAATAAACTACCGCAAAAAACACAAATAAAGCTGCCTGTTATATATCCTCCTTGCAACTTTATCCTATCATAAGCGAAAATATAACGATCGTGATACCAGCCCAACCCCAAGAGCAATAGTAGAAATGGCAAAACACTTATTAAGCTTTATTTAGCATAAGAGCTTGCAATTCCAAAAATCATATCAAGTAAAAGAAAATTTTTTCGATAAAGCACCCCACAAGAAAGAATCCGGGAATTGGGAACCCAGATTCTTCTTCCCTAATGAATAGGGGCTACATGGACCTAGGAAATAGCGGGGACCTAAGACCCTGTACCTGATATACGAGAACAATATATTGTGCCGCATCCAGCAGCTCTGAGTTTTATACCTATGATTGTATATTGTCAATATAAATTCTACCTTAAATTTAAAAATGATGTAATTTTTTATTTCTCTTTTCTATTCAGTCATAAATCTACTATTCAATCTCTGGTGATTTAGAAAAAATAATGTTAAAATTCGTTATGACTCTAAATATCATCACAATCCACGAAGCCGGTGATCCGCGCTTGGAATCTTATCATAATATCCGTGAAAAAGATCTTACTAGAAGGCAACACCAGTTCGTTGCTGAGGGAAAAGTAGTATTGTCAGCACTGCTGCATTCAAAAAATTTTTCTACTCTATCGTTACTTGTTGTTGCAGCACGCCTTCTTGAAATTATGCCCATTTTAAAAGAAACAAAACCAACATGTTCTATTTATTGTGTTCCGCAAAAGATCATGGATGATATTGCTGGTTTCCACGTTCACCGTGGCATGCTCGGTATTGGTGAGCGCAAAGCATTACCATCATTACAAGAATTCTTACAGGATCTCCCAGAAAGAGCTTTAGTGCCAGTTTTATGTGGTATCTCTAATAATGAGAATATGGGTGCGATTTTTCGCAACGCAGCTGCCTTTGCTAGTTATGGCATTATTGTTGATAAAACTTCCTGTGATCCTCTTGACCGAACAGTGATCAGATCTTCTGTTGGTGCAACTCTAAGAATACCCTATACACAAGGAAATGATATTGAGAGCATTATAAAAACTTTAAGTGATGCAAACTTTCATCTTTACGCGCTATCACCCTCTGCTCCGCGCTATCTTAAAGAAGCAAAAACAATGAAACATACCGCTCTTATTTTGGGAACAGAGGGTGATAGCTTACCAACTCATGTTCTACAAAAGTCAGAAATCTTGCGTATCCCTATGGCTTATGGCTTTGATAGCCTCAATATTGCTACAGCATCAGGCCTTGCACTGGCACATTTTGCTGATTTTAATAAACTCAATTAAAGCCGATAATATTCAAATTGTAAGAACACTCACCCTTATAGTATTTGCTCACACATAATAGTTATTTTGTTGAAGAAATGGCTATAGTTTTTGTATTTCAATTATGCAAAACTCTCTGTAATCTTTCTTCAGCATCAGTAGAACGCTCTGAATGCGTAATAAATCCACCTCCAAGAACACGTGCTCCATCACCACTTTCATTATAAAAAACACATGCTTGACCAGGTGCTACACTGCTTTCACCTTCCAAGAGGTCAACAGAAAAAATTCCCTCTTTATAATATAACCGAGCTGGACGTGGAGGACGTGTTGAACGAATTTTTGCGGCCACATCAATACAATCAGAAGGAAAATTTTCTAACCGCTCATCACCGAGCCAATTAACATCACGCAAAAAAAGCTTATGCGTCTCCAACATTTCGCGTGGACCAACAATAACCCGTGCATTTTCTACATCAAGGAAAATGACGTAAAGTGCTTCACCGGTTGCAACACCAATACCACGGCGTTGACCAACAGTGTAATTGATAATTCCTGAATGCTGACCCAAAATTTGTCCATTAATATGAACGATATCTCCAGGATTGGAAGCCTCTGGACGCAACTTCGCAATTACATCAGAATATTTCCCCTGTGGTACAAAACAAATATCCTGACTATCATGCTTATCGGCAACTGTAAGACCCATTTCTTTTGCTATTTCGCGAACACGCGCTTTCGGAAGATTACCAAGTGGAAAACGCAGATAATCAATTTGTTCTTGCGTCGTTGCGAACAAGAAGTAGCTTTGATCACGTTCAGAATCAAGAGGACGAAACAATGCCCGATGCGTACCATAAGAAACGCTACGAATATAATGGCCTGTTGCTAAAGCATCCGCACCTAATTCACGGGCGGTTACCAACAAATCAGCAAATTTAACAGTTTGATTACAAGCTACACAAGGAATAGGTGTTTCTCCACGTGCATAACTTTCTGCAAAAGGATCAATCACAGCTTCACGAAACCGGGATTCATAATCAAGAACGTAATAAGGTATCCTAAGTGTTTCTGCTACACGACGAGCATCTTCAATATCCTGTCCTGCGCAACATGCCCCCGCACGATGTGTTGCAGCGCCATGATCATAAAGCTGCAACGTAATCCCAACAACATCATACCCTTCTCTTTTTAAAAGTCCTGCAACAACCGACGAATCAACCCCTCCAGACATTGCAACAACAACACGAGAATTTTCAGGTGGTCCTGGCAAATCAAGGCTATTCAAAAACATATGTTCATTCTCTATTAATATGTGCGCCATTGTTACTCATATATACCTTGTCACTATTTTCAATATGAGCCATCCATCACATCCTCATATTATTTTTTTATTCTTCCGACAACTAGTGGCATTAATTTTTATTAAAGAGTAGCACAAAATGAAAAGAGGCGAGATAAAAAATATTTTTTCTGTTTTGGTTTAGTTCTTTTTTAAAGTTCACACTTTATAGAAGAATCTGATCCTATAAAAGTAGAGAATATAATGACCGATTTGATAAAATCACAAATGAAATACGTTACTGGCCCAGATGGAAGCCCGCTCACACTTACTGATCTACCTCCAATAACAACAAGACGTTGGGTTATTCGTCGTAAAGCTGAGGTTGTCGCAGCTGTCAAAGGTGGATTGTTAAGTCTTGATGAGGCGTGCCAGCGCTACAGTTTGACCGTAGAAGAATTTCTTTCATGGCAAAACTCGATCCATGAACACGGCTTAGCTGGATTACGAACAACAAGACTCCAACAATATAGATATTAATTGCCAATTCAGTGATTAATTATTGAATTTGAAAACTGACGGTAAAATAGCTAAACTCACACAAGTTTAGCTATTTCTTACTCCTTAGCATATACAATCTAAAAGATTTATATCCTATCTAAAAAGTTTATTATCCAACCCTTAAATGAGGCTGAATAGAAACAGAGTCATGATCTTTTTCTGCTTTGTTTTCTTGCCCATTAAGAATTTTTATACGTTGCAGTTCTGTTTCAATTTCACATAAAGTCGCTTCAGCATTTTCTTTTTGACGCTGTAGATCACGAATGGAATTTGTAATATTGTCACACCTTTGCCGTGCTGCACGAGCAAAAGTTGAATAAGCAAAATGATTAGTATCACTATTTCCAGATTTACGTTCTTCATCAATAATTTGCGCTTCTAAATCTGTCATTATACGCTCAAATTCTTTGATCATCATCTCAAGCTGCGCAATTTCACGACGCTTTCCACGAGCTTGAAACATTTTTAACTGCACCACACTCTCACGTGGTTTCATACCCATCACTCCTTGATTGTGCAAAATGCACTAACAAAAACTTACATACGTGCTACGAAAAACAATTTCAGAACCATCCTCCCAACTTTCTCAATAAAAAGAGTTTTTTCAAAGGTAGATGACACTTCTTTAAGACATCAACAAACGCAAGATACCTCACAACACACGAACTATTTATACACATCCCATAACTACTATAGGGAAAGTGAATTAATGCCCGGTAAATAAATACAAAAATTTCAGAAGACTGTTTCAGTAGTTTGTTATCAAATTTTTAAAAAATAAAGAGTACACAAATCATTTTCCTATGAAATCAAAGAAATCCCAACTTTTTCTAAAATAATTTAGTAAACCTCTTCCAAAAATAAAAACATTTTGTTAACCATTATTCTGGATAGTGAGGTAAACAGCCACAATTATTGCGTATACTGGTGAATTGTTCATAAGCACTTTAATCATAACTGTCTGATTTTTAGGTTATTTTTATAAAGAAAGCTTTACCATTTGTTAATAAAACAAGTGGCTACACCTGAGTCGGGAGGAGTAAAAGGGACTAAAATGCGCGTATTATTAATTGAAGATGATAAAACAATGAGCCAAAGCATCGAATTGATGCTGAAATCAGGAAATTTTAATGTTTATACTACCGATTTGGGAGAAGAGGGAACGGATTTAGGTAAGCTTTATGATTATGATATCATTTTACTTGACCTAAATTTACCTGATATGTCAGGCTACGATGTTTTGCGAACCCTACGGTTAGCAAAAATCAAAACTCCTGTGCTGATTCTTTCAGGCATGGCGAGCATTGAAGACAAAGTGCGAGGTTTTGGTTTTGGTGCTGACGATTATATGACAAAACCTTTCCATAAAGATGAATTGATTGCACGCATCCATGCTGTTGTGCGTCGTTCTAAAGGCCATGCACAATCAGTTATCGTTACGGGTGATCTCATCGTTAATCTTGATACTAAAACAGTTGAAGTTGCAGGCCGTCCTGTTCATTTAACTGGTAAAGAATATCAGATGCTAGAGCTTCTCTCCTTGCGCAAAGGCACCACACTTACCAAAGAAATGTTTCTGAATCATCTTTATGGTGGAATGGACGAGCCTGAACTCAAAATTATTGACGTTTTTATTTGCAAACTACGAAAAAAACTAGATTCTGTATCTTCTGGCATAAGCTATATTGATACAGTGTGGGGGCGCGGCTACGTATTACGTGATCCGATTGCAGAAAATACACGAAAAACTGCTTAAAAACGCAAAAAGCATACTTAAAATCTCGGGGTTATAAAGTGCCGAGACTTTTTTTCCTATTAAAATAAAAATTCTTATACACAAGATCGATTTATACACGAGGACACTTGCACAAATCAGAATTCTTAAAGCCCCACTCTTTATCTAAAAAACTTTGTGACTAACCTCATATAACTTAAGAGATCTTACTCTTTTTAAAGGTTTTTTGTACTTTCTAAAATGAGATGATCATTAGTTTCATGTATGCTTACTTTCATAGCTGATATTTCAGCAAGTAGCGCCGTATAATAAAGTTGTATCGTGTGAGCATCGACTGGTTCTTCTGGAAGTTTCCCATTATTTAACTCAATAAAATAGGGAGAAATTTTCAATATTTTACCATAAATCTCAAATCGAAACGAGCGTGTATCTGCATCTTGTAAAATCATCATAGCAATTTCACCACCGCGCGGAACAGTTGCATTTGCAATGAATAATAAATTAAGCAAAAATTTCACTTCATCTTTTGGCAAAAGTAAAGAAGGAGCTTGCCATTTTAATGTTGCTTTTTCTTCTGCCATATACTGTTGAGCAACCTGTTCGACAAAACTCGTATCGATTTGACACCCTACTGATCCTGCATTACCAAAAGCTAAGCGTGCAAATTGTAAGCGTGCAGACGCTTTTGCAACAGAAATACGCACTAATTGCAAAGCATCTTCATCAGCACATCCTTCATCATAAAGCTCCATTGCATTTTGAATAGCACCAATAGGTGAAATCAAATCATGGCAAAGACGACTACAAAGTAAAGCAGCCAAATCCGTAGACTTCAAAGAAGCGGTTAATGTCATAATTATTTATAACTCCTAAACTTTAAAGCTAAAACTCATTTTAAAATAGCATCTTAACATCACATGCATATACGAAAATCTAACAATTATATTAAAAAATTTTGTTTAACGATAAATTTAAGGATTTAAATAACTTTATACCCTATTACCTATTTAAATTAGATAAAAAGATCACCTTATATGAAGAAAATCCTATGACTCTCTCTTTGTTATTACGCTTTTACAAAAAAATTATACTCTTAATATCCTTCCTATTTGTTACTATCAGCATTGCCAATGCCCAGTTCCAATCAATAAACAATGAGCAACGTTACTCGATGAAAGAAATCGTTGCTTCTGGTCACGATTTTTTTGGCCAAACGACTGGCAATATCGCAACTGCTATTGAAAAAGTATTTTCACAATATGGTCAACCTAATGCTTATATTTTAGGAGAAGAAGCCTCTGGTGCCTTTTTTGCTGGATTAACCTATGGTGAAGGAGAAATTTTTACCAAAAATGATAATAAGCGCAAAATTTTTTGGCAAGGCCCCTCTTTAGGATGGGACTTTGGCGGCCAAGGCTCCCGCCTCATGATCTTAATTTATGATCTCAATAATATAAATGATTTGTGGGGACGCTATGCCGGTATTTCAGGTTCGGCTTATTTAATTGCAGGAGCTGGATTTCACGTTTTGAAACGTAATAACATTCTACTCATTCCAATACGCACAGGGATCGGAGCACGCCTCGGTATCAATATGGGATATTTAAAATTAACGCCCATGCCAACATGGAATCCATTTTAAATAGCTCTCTATTTAACAGAGAAATTTTTCCTATTTAATAATAAGAAAATAAAGTAAATAGTATACCTTTGTAATTAAGAACTTTTATAATGAAAATCAAAATAATGCGTGAAAAAATAATTTCCTATCAACAGCGTTTACAAAAGATTCAAATTGGTAAATTTAATGCTCCTTCTAGCAATAAACTCTTTAATGAATTGCGTGAAGAAACAAAGGAATTAGCGGCAACACTCGCTACTCAAATAGCTCTAAAGGAAGGGAAAAACTCGCCTATCAATGCATTAACCCAAAACTCTAAAAGCAAAAATGACCTTGCATCCCGTATTCGCGAGAAAATAAGCTATGCTCAAAAAACACCGCTTTAATAAAGCACCTCTTTAAGATCAGTTCAGAGACGGTTTTTAAATAGACAAAATATCTTCCGCTTTTTTCTACATAGCAGCTTCATGTCTCGTTCAAATTCTAAAAAAGAGAGAAAATATCAGTTCTTATAAAGCCCAATATATTGGGACGATAAAAACCAATTTAATACCCAAGCTTTAAGGGTATGGATATTTTTCAAGAGTGATAAAAATCTCTTATGAGCTGAATTATTATATCTTGATCGCTTTGTGATAAATAAGGATGCATAGGTAAACTTAAAACACAATCTCCCAAAGTTTCAGAAACAGAAAGTGATCCCTTTATATAAGGAAAATGTTTATAAGCTGGTTGTAAATGCAAAGGAGTATTATAATAAATCATTGTAGGAATAGCATTGTCCTGTAAATGTGATTTTAATCGATCGCGATCTTTCGCCTTAATGGTATATTGCGCATAAACACAACGAATATTCTTGTCTATTTCTGGAACGACAACAACATCTTTTAAACCATCAGAATAACGTTGAGCAATTGCCATACGGCTTTCCATCTCATCTTCAATAATAGCAAGCTTTTCTAACAAAATTGCAGCTTGGATTGTATCTAACCGCGAATTCAAACCAATACGCACATTATCATATTGCGTTTTACCTTTGCCATGAAACAAAATTGAACGTAAAGTTTCTGCTAGACCATCATCATTGGTCATCATAGCTCCCCCATCACCATAACATCCTAATGGTTTTGCTGGATAAAAACTGGTCGCTGAGACATCACCAAATCCCCCGCACATAACATCACCAAATTTACTTCCTATAGCCTGAGCTGCATCTTCAATAACAAAAAGATTTTCCTTTGCAGCGACCATGGAAATTTGAGCATAATCAGCGGGAATCCCAAATAAATCGACAGCAATAATTGCTTTTGGATTGAGATGCCCCTCTTTTTTAATCGCCTCTATTGCTTCACAAAGTTTACCCACATCAATATTAAATGTATCAGGCATAACATCAACAAAAACAGGTTTTGCTCCGACTAAAGCAACAACTTCCGCAGTAGCACAAAACGTAAAACTAGGACAAAAAACAGCATCCCCCGGACCAATATTTTTAGCCATAAGAGGCATCACCAATGCATCAGTTCCATTAGCA
Source organism: Bartonella bacilliformis KC583 (assembly GCF_000015445.1). Lineage (NCBI taxonomy): Bacteria > Pseudomonadati > Pseudomonadota > Alphaproteobacteria > Hyphomicrobiales > Bartonellaceae > Bartonella > Bartonella bacilliformis. The sequence continues at coordinate 1,059,734 of NC_008783.1, forward strand.
CACGCAACGACATGCTTAACACCAAGATACTCTGCTAATCGTTCCTCAAACTCTGTTACTTGGGGCCCTAAAATATACTTACCACTGGCTACGACATGCGCAATTGCAGCATTAATTTTATCTTCAATGCGTGCGCGCTGTGCTCCAAGATCGATGAACTGCATATTAACTCCATTGACAATCAAAATAATCTGAAAATTCTATCCTACTTTACCTATAGTAATGTGCGACTAGCAGCAGTCAAAATCCGTAAAACAGCAATAGCGTCATCACCATCTGTACGAGGTGATTGACGTGTCTCAATACAATGGAGAAAATGCTGTAACTCACGGGTAAGTGGTAAATCTTCACAAAGTTCGATATAATTCAATTCGTTAGCATTAAAAGCCCTCTCTTTATCCTCCTGCCAAACAGAAAAATGACGAAATGCTAATTTACAACTCCAAGGTTCCATATCATCAAAGATAAGCATAGCCTTTGTACCAACAACCGTTAAACGCCTTTCACGATAAGGACAAAGGCGTGAAGTAAAAAGATGGCTACGTATACCATTTGGAAACATCATGTGAATATGCGCAAAATCAGAAAGCTGTTCAATTACTGAAGCTCCCTCTCCTCGGATTTCAGAAGGTTCACATCCTGTCAAAGCTAAAATCATTGAAAGATCATGAGGTGCTAGATCCCATAAAGCATCACTCTGCGTATGAAACTTTCCAAAGCCTAATCGATGAGAATAAATGTAGCGTACCTCACCGAGTTCTCCATTCTTCACAAATTCGCACATTTTTTCAAAAGCAGGGTGGAAACGCAAAACATGACCGACCATAAAAACCCGTCCATATTTGCTAGCAGCCTGCACCTGATTCTTAGCATCAGTTACATTCAAGGCAATGGGCTTTTCAACCAAAACATCTTTGCCACTTCTAATGGCACGCAAAACATTTTCTGTATGAAATTGTGGAGGCAATGCCAATACCAGCGCATCAATATCGGTACGAGCAAAAAGATCGTCGGGTGTAATAGCCTCAACGCCATGTACATTTGCTAAATCCGCAGCACGACTAAAATCAACATCAGATACCGCAATTAAAGCCCCAAGATTTTTGAGTGTTCGTACATGATTACTACCCCAATAACCGCATCCCAAAACCGCTACACGTGGCGCCATTTTTTATGCCTTATCCTGTAAACTGTATAAAATTACACTTCTATTTATTCCATATCGAGGATAGAATAGAATGACAAGAGAAAAGCTTAAAAACGGCGCTTGACATCTTACTATTCTACCTCTTATATCCGGCAAAGAATAAGATAGTTTGTATAACGCCTTTCTTATGTTGGCGGAGTAGCTCAGTAGGTTAGAGCAGAGGAATCATAATCCTTGTGTCGGGGGTTCGAATCCCTCCTCCGCTACCAATTTCTTTTTCATCGGTTGTAGCTTGCTACCAAGTTTTTGTACCAGTGTAGCTTGCCACCAGGTTTTGTACCAATTTATTTTTTCAAGGGATTTTTAAAAGATTTTCAAAAGCCCTTCAGAGGTTATTAAAAGATCCTTTTATGAGTCTTATTTTCCTTTTCTAAAAAGCACAATTTATGATGGTCAGTTTTTCCCAGAAATCACATTATTTGATGCCAAAAATATGTAAAATATGAATGCAGACACCACCAAATTTTGTATAATTTGCATCATATTTTGTCGCAATTTGTCTTTTTTAAAAGGATTTTTATTTTTTCAAAGGGTCTTCAAAGAGCTTTCAAAGGTGGTTTTCTGGACTTTCAAAGCCTTTTCTCCTTTTTACCATTGAAGCGCACTTTTTCCGATTTTTAGTGATTTTTGGTGTCAAAATCCAATCTGACAAAGTACGCATTTAATGGTGAAAATTATACGTAGAAACAATGGATTATCACTTATTCTTATCTCATCCTACTTCTTCCCACTTAGTACAAAATCTAATGTCAAACTACAGTGATCAGATAAGGGAAATCTCTCCCTTTCCCTTACGTTTATGTTTATGTTTAGAATTCCTTATCTTCATGAGCAATAGGCTCAATACTGGCTTTAAGAAACATTTTTGTATAATCATTCTGCGCGTGCAAATGGCGCAAATCATTATTGCTCAACTCCTCAAGAATAACCCCTTCATGCATAATTCCAACACGTTCACATATATGAGCAACAACAGAAAGATCATGGGATACCATCAGGTAGGTCAATTGTTTTTCTTTCCGTAATGATTTCAACAAATTTAAAATTTCAGCCTGCACCGATACATCTAATGCAGATGTTGGTTCATCAAGCAATAAAACCTCTGGTTCAATAATCAGCGCACGTGCAAGAGCAACACGCTGGCGTTGCCCCCCAGACAGCTCATGCGGATAACGATAAAGAAATGAAGAACCCAGACCAACAGAATTTAAAATATCGCACACCCGCTCTTTTTGATTATCCATATCGTGAATCGCTAAAGATTCCGAAAGCACAGCATGCACCATTTTTCTTGGATGAAGTGAGGCATAAGGATCTTGAAATACCATCTGAACACAGCGTAAAAAATCTTTATTTCTTTTTTGAGGAACAGCCGTTCCATTGAAAAGAAAAGACCCATTATAATTGGAAATACGCCCAACCAATGCGTTCAAAATAGTTGATTTTCCACATCCTGATTCACCAATTAAACCGTAAGCTTCACCGCGTTTAATATGAAAATTAACATCTTTAACAATTTTTGTGGTCTTATATCCACACTTAAACGTTACAGACAAATTCAAAACATCAATAATATTTTCACGATTGCTCACGGTCCAACTCCTTCAACACCATTGACAATCGTTGGACTATGCAACCAATCAGGATTTCTCTCAGGAATAGTTAAAACATCAACCGGATGATTAAGCCGCGGCATACTCGCTAACAAAGCCTTTGTATAAGGATGACATGCATGAGACAAATCACTCGCAGGCAATTCTTCCAAGATACGACCAGCATACATCACTAAAACACGATCACAAAAGTCAGCAATTAAATTCAAATCATGACTGATGAAAATAAGCCCAGTTCCAGATTGTGTAACAAGCTCATCCAATATTGTTAAAACCTGATATCGCACTGTAACATCAAGTGCAGATGTTGGCTCATCTGCAATAATTAAATCAGGCTTAGGGATAAGCATCATGGCAATCATAACCCGCTGCCCCATTCCACCTGATATCTCATGAGGAAATAACTGCATAACATGTTCAGGATTGCGAATATGAACAGATTCCAACATAGAAACTGTTCTTTCCCACGCTTCCACTTTCGAAACACGATAATGAATACGGTAAGCTTCCACAATCTGGTCCCCAATTCGGATTAACGGGTTAAGCGAATATTTGGGATCTTGTAAAATCATTGAAATACGTCTTCCTCGAATCTTACGCATTTGAGGCTCACTCGCAGCTAACAAATCAACATTGTCAAAACTCATCTTTTTAGCTTTAACAATTGCTGAACTTGGATTGAGTTTCAAAATTGCGCGCCCGGTCATTGATTTTCCGGACCCAGACTCTCCAACAATACCAATTTTTTCTTTTCCTAAAGAAAAGCTAACACCCCGCACAACATCTACAACGCCACGTGTTGTAGGAAATGAAATGCGCAAATCTTCTATTTCTAATAAATTTTTATCCATTGCGTGGATCCAATATATCGCGAAGTCCATCTCCTAAAAGATTAAAAGCAAGGCTTGTCAATAATATTGCACAGCCTGGAACAGCTGCCAACCACCAACTGGTCATCATAAATTCACGGCCAGTTGAAAGCATTGCACCCCATTCAGGACTTGGTGGTTGAGCTCCCAGCCCCAAAAAGCCAAGACCAGCAGCTGTTAAAATGACTGCAGACATATTCAATGCCAATCGTACAATAACGGAGGGAATACACATTGGTGCAACATGAAACAAAATAATTCGCCAAGAAGATGCACCTTGCAAAGCCACGGCGGAAACATAATCAGATGAACGTATCATCAAAGTTTCTGCACGTGCTAAACGTGCTATTGGTGGCCATGTTACAATGGAAATCGCAATTGCAGCATTTTCAATGCCAGGTCCCAAAGCCGCTGCAAACGCGAGTGCTAAAATCAAACTTGGAAAAGCAAAAAAAATATCAACAATACGCATTAAAACAATATCAACCCATCCCCCTATGTAACCAGATGCAGTGCCCACAATCAATCCCACTGGCCCGACAATAATCGTCGTTAGAAAAACAGTATAAAGAGTGATACGCGCACCAAAAACTAGGCGACTAAAAACATCACGTCCTAATTCATCCGTTCCCAGATAATGCAACATAGATGGTGGCTGCAATCGAAAGGAAAGGTCACTGCTTACAATATCATGAGTAGCAATCCAAGGTGCGAAGATCGCACATAAAATAATAGCACAGATGATAACTAAGCCAAATGCAGCTGAAAAATTGCAACAAAATTTGACAAATGAATGATAAAATTTTTGTATATTCGCTTGAATTGCTGACTGTGGAACATCCTCCTTTAACCAACGCTTCAAAAAAAATGATGCTTGTGATCCATTATTATTAGCAAGTGTCATAGTCAACGTGTCCTTGGATCAAAGATGTGATAAAGCAAATCGGAAAGTAAATTAATGGAGATAAAGAGGCATCCTACAAGCAACGTGCAGCCTAAAACTGCATTCATATCTCCTGCTAAAAGTGCATTGGTCAAATAACGCCCAAAACCAGGCCAAGCAAAAACCGTTTCTGTTAAAACAGCACCTTCCAATAAAAAAGCATAAGAAAGCCCAACGACAGTAATAGTCTGAACAGAAGCATTCCGAAAGGCATGGCTCCAAACTGTTCGTGCCCACGACAATCCTTTAACACGTGCTGTGATAATATATTCCTGATTAATCTGCTCGATCATAAACCCACGAACCATACGACTAATATAAGCCATCCCCCCAAAAGCTAAAATTAAAGCAGGCATAATGATATGGCTAAAGGCATTGCCAAAAGCCTCCCATTGACCTTGCCTGGCGGTATCCCAAAGAAAAAATCCTGTTGTGGCTTCAAAAGAATATTCATAAACAAAATCAATACGCCCTGGCCCACCAATCCAGCCAAGTTTCGCATAAAAGACCAACAAGGCCATTAATCCGAGCCAGAAAGTTGGTGTGGAATAACTTATTAACGTAAAAATACGGACAAAATAATCAATACATGAATTGCGGTACATTGCTGCAAAAACACCAAGTGGAATCCCTACACTCGTACTGATAATAATAGCAATTGTTGCAAGTTCTAATGTTGCAGGAAATACACGTATAATATCTGATAAAACAGAGCGCCCTGAAATTAAAGAATCTCCAAAATCAAACACAAAAATATTTTGGAGATAATTCCAATATTGGACGATCAATGGCTGATCAAGACCCAATTTATGAAACATGATATCATAAGCTTCTTGGCTAATATTATCACCAAGAACAGCAATAACAGGATCTAAAGGGAGCAGACGACCAATGAAAAAAGTGATTGTTACCAGACCAAGCAACGTAACAAATATCGAGATAATCAGCTTTAATGACTTTACAAAAAAAGCTCTTACATGCAGTGCTTGCTGCTTTTGTGATATAATTGTATCAACTTCTGAAGATGATAAAGTCATTATAGTGATTTCCTAAATAATTACGATACAGTAAGTCTGGTAACATTTTCTCCCTAGAGTGAATATTTCAATCAAGCTTTAAAATAACTTTTTTGTATTTTATATTGCTCAATATACGCTTATTTCTCAATTAAATTATAGAAAACGCGTGACATACCACCCCAACCCCATTTTTTCACCTCAGGCCCTACCCCAATAGTGTAATATGTTTGAAATAAATAAGCCATAGGCCCATGATAAAGAATATAATTCTGTAGATCACGATACTGCTCAAAGCGCTTATGTTGATCTTTTTCAAACAAAGCATCCATCACCATTTTATTGACTTTTTCATCATAATAGCCAGCACGCCAAGCTAAATACATCGTGTGCTTTTTGGTAAATGTTGGATCAGGATTAAATACATGACGTAATGAAGGAACATGTCCATCAGGATCAGATGTATTCCACCCCATAATAGCCATGTCATAATTTCCACTACGGACGCGGCTTAACAACTGAGCTTGCGCCATTCTTTCAATTTTGAGCTCAATACCAATTTTGCGTGCATTCTCTTGGATAAACTGCGCAACAGAAGACATATAGGTTAAACTGCCAATGAACAGATCTGCTTTGAAACCGTTAGGATAACCAGCTTCACTGATCAACTGTTTTGCCTTTTCTAAATCTAACTTAAACGGTGTTCCTTCTTTTTCATCTAAAGCGCCTACTACACCCAATGGCATATAACTTGCGCGAGGAACGCCAATTCCTTTTAAAACAGTTTTGCCAAGAGTGTCATAATCTACTAGATAACGGAGCGCTAATCTCACTTTTTCATTAGCTAAAATTGAATTCTTATTATTCAGTGATAAATAAATGGATTGCGGCCGCAAAGTACGTTCAACTCTAACAGGTCCGCCTTTCTTTTCAATGTCTAAAATATCCTCTGAAGATAGATCACGCGCTACATCTACATCACCCTTTTCTAAGAGAAGCCTCTGACTTTCTGCTTCCGCCACATGGCGGATCAAGATCTGTTCAATTTTTGGCTTTTCTCCCCAATAATGTTGTGTAGCTTCTAAAACTACCCTTTCTCCTGGATTCCAATTTATCAATCTATAAGGACCAACACAAGCTGAACGGGTAGCTAAATATTTATTCCCCATATCGCCATCAACAGCATTTTCTTCGAGAGTTTTGCGATCAAGCAAAGCAGAAGAATAGGATTGTATTACTGAAGATAATATAAGATAAAGAGGGTACGGCTTATCAAACTTCATTTGTAAAGTCTTGTCATCAAGAGCCTTAATCTCAGTTTCAATGTTTTCTTTTGTAAATCCATAGTCCATAAATGATTGAGCATAACTTAAGCCCAACTTAACGATCCGCTGGATTGACCAAGCAAGATCGTATGCAGTTGCAACCCTTCCATCATTAAACTTTAAATTATCACGAAGATGAAAAATAACTACTTTTCCATCATCCGACACATCCCAAGATTCAGCCATCGCAGGACGAATTTTTTTAAGATCCTGCGGATCAAATTGTACTAACGAACTACACATATTGCCTAATAGTTCACTGGTTACAATTTCAACAGCTTGTGCTGGATCAAAATGGCTAATCGCATCAATATTCCACGCCATCACCAATGTATTTTTGGGAGTTGCACTTTGTGCTGTTGGCGCCAATCCAACTAAAAAAACAATCGATTTTAATAAAGTATAAAAATTTTTAAACATTCTTTTGTACCTTTATTGCGTTTCCTTCTTGAATTTTTTCTTAGCCTCCCTACTTAAGTGCTGTAATCTTTTTATTTGCTTTTCAGCTATAGTGCAACAGATTGAGTTTATTTCATAGATTAAAGTCAAAGCGTATTTTCGATCTTCATTCCTGATTAAAATCATAAATCCCAACTGAAACCGTAAATCATTGGCATAATACACACAGATACATGCGAGTCACATTGGCAACGTTCACTCAACACGCACAAAGCCCACTTTAAATGAAAAATCCCTGGAAATTTTAAATATTCCCCCTGCATGGCAATCCCATACTTTAAACTCTTCATGCAAAAGGAAACGGTCCACTCTGATCTCATGGACTTCATGAGATCAGCTCACTTTTGTAGTTTACATGATGATTCAATATGCGCTTATTTTTCAATGAGATTATAAAAAATATCCGACATATTATTCCAAGACCATTTTTTGATAACTGGGGAAATAGCAACAACATTATATTTCTGAAACAGAAAAGCATAAGGCCCTGTTTGCATAATTTCATGCTGCAAATCAGCATATTTCTTCATCCGCTTTTCTACGTCACTTTCAAATAAAGCATCTTCAACCTTATGGTTTATTTCCTCATCAAAATACCCATGATGCCAACTAGGATACGCTGTGTTTCTAGCCTCAAATCGGTTATCAGGATTATAAACAACCCGTGATGCCATTGAAGAGGATCTACAGATTCGCTATTCCACCCTAAAATAGCTGTATCAAAAGAACGTGCAGAAACTCTTGAAAATAATTGTGATCCTGCTAAACGCTCAATTTTAATACGTACCCCTATTTTTGCTGCATTATCCTGAATGGATTGAGCAATTAATAAACCATAAGGGGTATTTCCTGACGCTAGATTTGTTTCAAATCCATCGGGATAACCCGCTTCAATTAGAAGTTGTTTAGCTTTTTGAATATCAAGCTTAAAAGGATTTCCTTCTTTTTCATCCAAAGCACCCAAAGTACCGATAGGCATAAAACTAGCACGAGGAATACCAATATCTTTGAGAACTGTCTCTCCAAAACTATCATAATCAATAAGATAGCGCATAGCCAAGCGTACTTTTTCATTGGCGAAAATAGGATTTGTCATATTAAAACCCCAATAAAACATCGCCGGCAGCAACATCTTTTCAACCTGAATATTTGCTGTTTTTTTAAGTTGTTCCAAAGCCTCAGGTGTTAGGTCCCGTGCAACATCAATATCGCCTTTTTCTAATAATAGACGCTGTGTCTCTGACTCAGCAACATGGCGAATTAAAATCTGTTTAAGCTTAGGCGCTTCTCCCCAATAATGAGAGCTAGCACGTAAAATAACTGCCTCTCCAGGATTCCAACGAAATAATTCATAAGGGCCAGCACAAGCAGCATGGGTAGCTAAATACCGGTTTCCCATATCACCATCTTTTTCGTGTTTCATGATCGTTTCACGATCAAGCAATGTAGCGGCACGATTAGCTGCAATATTACTCAGGATAAGCTCTGCTGGATAAGGCTTATCAAATTTCATAACTACAGTTTTTTCATCTGGTGCTTGAAGTGCATCATCAACTGTTTGTTCTGTAATACCATATTCATTAAATGTCGCTGCACTGGCCATTTTCAATTGAATAACCCGTTTCATACTCCAAACAAGATCGTGAGCATTAGCAGGTCGCCCGTCATTAAACGTCAAATCATCACGTAAATGAAAAGTAATCACTGTAGTATTATGATCGCCCGAAACATCCCAACTCTTTGCCAAATTTGGCATCATTTTCGTCGCATCATTTTGAGCATGATCAATCAAACGACTACAAACATTGAGAATAATTTCATTGCTGTAAGAATCATTAATTTGTGCCGGATCAAAGGTACTAATTCCATCAAGATTCCAAGCCATCACGAGCGTATCAGCAGGTGTTTTCGCTAGAACTTGTTGCGAAAACATACCTAAAGCTACAAAAGCCGAAACGAAAGAACAGCTTCTTTTATACATCTTTTTTCTCATATTCATGGAATTTTCTCCCCACTTTTCCCCTATCGACCAGTTATCCCGGAATGATATCACAAATTTTCATTTGTAAATGTTGACTAAGCATAATGCAAACACTATTTTGCAGCCTTGCTTTTTTCAGTTACTGGAACTCACTTATCTACTACCTTATAGGATATAGGCGGCAAGCCTATGTTAGGTTCATCCTTGATATCAGAGAAAACAGTTACAATTCATACATTGAAACAAAGAAGATCTCTGAATTTTATCGAAAAAAGCACCCTTCCAGATGATCATTGACAATTCCTACTGCCTGCATAAAAGCGTAGCAAATAGTAGGACCAACAAATGTCCAACCGCGTTTTTTTAAATTTTTAGAAAGACGCGTGGAAGCAGGTGTTAAAGGATTGGCTTGGAATATTTGAAAATCCATCTTGTCATAACGCTCAGATTGTGGCGGCTGAAAAGACCAAAAATAGTCGGATAAACTCCCCCATTCTGCTCTTATCTCCTGTGCTCTGAAAGCATTATTAACCACTGATAGAATTTTTCCCTGATGACGCACAATGCCTTTATCCTGAATCAAGGTCTTTATCTTCACTTCATCATAATGAACAATTTTTTCAAAATCAAAATCATCAAACGCCTTACGAAAATAAGAGATTTTTTTCAAAATTGTTAGCCAAGAAAGCCCTGCTTGAAAACCCTCAAGACAGATTTGCTCAAATAAATGGCGATCATCAAAAACAGGCTTGCCCCATTGATCATCATGATAAGCACAATAAAGTGGATTGGTTCCTGCCCATAAACAACGAATTTTTCCATCGGCTCCCCTGAGAAGCCCTTTATTCAGCATTGGCTTTTCCATATTAAAAAAGCAATCCTTGATCATCTTTCTGTGACTTGATCCGTTTATTTTTCAAAGATCGATTAACAGCGCGATCATGTGTTGAAACGTCAATTTCACCATCAAAAAAGCGTAAACTTATTTGACCTGTTTCAGGTAACTGCATCAACCGTTTAATCGGCTTATGATCTTTTCCTAATGCTAAAACAAAACCGCGTTCTAAAATATTTTGATAAGAAGTGCTTTTTAAAAGCCTACATGCCATCTCTACCTGAGCCCTTTGCTTTTCAACATTGCGTAAAAAAGCACGATGAAGACGCCCTGTATATTCCTGTATAGCATATTGTGCTTTTTTAGTATTTAATAAACGAGGAGAAAAACGCAAGCTAAGTGCATGAAAATAAAAACATTTTTTGTCATAACTAACACAAAGAGCACGCTGTAATCTACTTGAAATCTCATCAAAACCACGCCGTGGCAACGCAAATAATTGATCAACAGTAGGAAGCCCCCGCACAAGAGCACGCAATTTTTGTTGATGAAAATCAAAATAACGTGCAAGCCCTACACGAAAGCGCGAATTAATTGATGCTAAGTGCACTTCAATATCAAGCTTAACAGGAACAGCTCTTTCTGCTGCCCCTGTGGGTGTCGGTGCCCGCCAGTCAGCAGCATAATCAATCAAAGTCCAGTCTGTTTCATGCCCAACAGCAGAGATTACCGGAATAGCAGAAGCATAGACAGCACGAACAACAGCCTCATCATTAAACCCCCATAAATCTTCTAAACTCCCTCCTCCACGGGCGACAATAATGAGATCAGGCTTAGGAATCCCTCCCCCTAAGAAAAGAGCATTAAACCCCTCAACAGCCGAAGCTACTTCCCGACCACATGTTTCTCCCTGAACACGTACAGGCCAAACCAAAATATGCAAAGGAAAACGATCGAATATACGATGAATAATATCACGAATAACGGCTCCTGTCGGCGATGTCACAACCCCTATAATTTTAGGCATATAGGGCAAAGGCTTCTTATTGGCTGCATCAAATAAGCCTTCTTCTGCAAGCTTTTTCTTGCGATTTTCTAACAGAGTCATCAAAGCACCAACACCTGTTGGCTCAAGAGCTTCAATAACAATTTGATATTTTGACGAACCCGGATAAGTCGTAAGCTTGCCCACAGCAATCACTTCCATTCCCTCTTCAGGAGGAAATGAGAGCTTTTTCATAACGCTTAGCCAAATCACAGCCTCCAACCGAGCTTTGTCATCTTTTAGAGCAAAATAGGCATGACCTGAAGCGTGAGCACCGCGGTATCCTGATATTTCTCCGCGTATGCGTACATAACCAAACTTGTCTTCAACAACACGTTTTAAGGCATTTGCTATTTCAGAAACACTAAATTCTGCTACATTCGTTGCCACTGGTTTTTCAGTAAAAAAATCCGCCATATTTCTCAGTTCGCTTAATTATTGGACGCTTTAATACAAATTTTCAAACAATACATCTTCATTAGAATGAGCAATATCCATCAAAACAGTATTCATTGAAATTATAATTTAAGGCATAATATGTGAATACACTCAACCTTTTCAAAAATTTTTACAATCATTCAAGGATCAGAAATATTGATAAAATTATCAATATTTTTCGATAAATCCTAAGAAAATCAAAAGCTCGATACATAATAAAAGAAATATTGCATGAAAAATTCAAGAGAGAAAAAAATTAAACAGAAAATAATAAAAGAAAAACCCTTTTTTCTTGCTTGTTATGCCCTATAGCCCATAGTACACTTTATTTTAGGGGCGATGAAATGCATAAAAATTTGTTTAACTCTCTTCACTCATTTCTTGGTGATACACCAGGGCGTGTTACCTTCAAACTCCTTATTTTTTCTGTGCTTGTTGGCATTGTCATGAGCCTCTTTGGGTGGACGCCTATAAGGTTCATTGAAGGAATCATAAAATACTTACAAGCTCTATGGAATGCAGGATTTATAACTTTTATAAACCTCGTCCATTTGGCTGCAACAGGAGCAGTTATTGTCGTACCTGTTTTTCTTATTTCTCGGATTTTAAGTAAGAAATAAAAGACCTTAAAACCTTCTTCATTTTACCCTTATAGCTAAAAATCAAAAAAACAAACTCTTGAAAAAACGAAAAAACATGATGTCATCATTGTTATAGATATAATAAAGCAAAAACGGATAAACAATTTTACGTGATAAATTTTGAAGTTTTAGTGACGTTTTTTGAAAGAAAGCGTACGCCGTGCAACTTCAATTAAACCATTTGATGATTGTTCATCAATAAGACTTTTTTCTGTTAAAGAGTCTTCTAAACACTCCATAGAACCTGTTGTAACAGAACTTAAATTCCCCTGTTGCAGCGAATTTACAGGCTCTATTTGTATAGGATTTAATTTTTCTTTTTTCGAAAAATTTACTTTCTCTTGATACCGAAGAATCTCTTTGGTTCTCTTCACACACCATATTCGCAAGATGACGCATAGCAGAATCAGGTGATTGTGCAGAAAAAGCACTCTGTGTCACAATAGGTTTTTTGAAGCTTTTTCTTTCATGAAGTAGATACTGGATAAGCGTTTTAGTAATGTCTAAGCATTCAAAAATCTTCTTTTGTGCCTGACTACGCGCATAATGCTCAGCCACAATGGCACGGCTAATGTCATCCAAATAAGATGTTATGCTGTCATTTGCAGAATGACGCATCATTAAGCGACAGGATGGTTTTTTTGTCTGCATTTGTGCATACACATAACGTAATTTGCTAGCAATATCTGACATTGTTACCTCAACAGATTTCTCTGTATCCTGCCTGTGTTCCACATCAAGAGCAGAACGCTTGTTATCTGTAACCGAATTTGTAACGCAATGCCTTATATTCACAAACACTACTCCTATTATATTTCTTTAGGAATCTTATTAATTGTAAAGAATATGACCTATTTTGGTAAATAGAGTTTTAAAAACTACAAGAAGAATGAGCAATTGATAGCATAATGAAAAAGCAATTAATCAACAACAAACCGAAGAAAATAAAAGAGTATAAATAAGCAATTATATAACTAAAAAACAAATTATGATAAAAGTTCAATTTTAAATGGTTTTGTTTCTTGTGGTTGCTACTATAAATCTATGATCATATAAACGAAGAGGATCATTATGAAAGTAATTGTTGCTGTTAAACGTGTTGTTGATCATAACATCAAAATACGTGTTAAAGCTGATAGCATGGGTGTTGATCTTTCCCATGTGAAAATGTCTATGAACCCTTTTGATGAAATTGCTGTGGAAGAGGCAGTACGCCAAAAAGAAGCAGGAAAAATTTCAGAGGTTATTCTTGTTTCAATCGGACAAGACGTAGCACAAGAAACTTTGCGGACAGGACTTGCAATGGGAGCTGATCGCGCTATCCTCATCAAAACTGAAAAGACACTAGAGCCTTTAGCAATTGCTAAAACACTCAAAAGCATCATCCTTGAAGAAAAACCAGACATGGTCTTTTTAGGAAAACAAGCTATTGATGATGATAGCAATCAAACGGGTCAAATGTTAGCAGCTCTGCTTGGTTGGGGACAAGCAACTTTTGCTTCACATCTGCATATAGAAAATGGAAAAGCGACCGTTACCCGTGAAATTGATGGAGGAACACAAACTATTTGCGTGCCTCTTCCCATGGTTATGACTGTTGACCTGCGGTTGAATGAGCCACGCTATACCTCCCTGCCTAATATCATGAAAGCGAAAAAGAAAATCATTGAACAAAAAGAAATCTCTCATCTCGGCATAGATACACAGGCACGTTTAACGACGCTTCGTGTTGAAGAACCTAAGCCTCGTCCAGCTGGGATGAAAATCAACAATGTTGCAGAACTTGTCAGTATCTTAAAGGATAAAATATCCTTAAACATTTGATAGAAGACATTACCAAAAACAATAATGCATAAAAGGGCACAAACCTATGGCCATTCTTTTATTAGCCGAACATAATAACCATTCCTTATCAGAAGCAACTGCAAAAGCGCTGACTGCGGCTCAGTCCATTGGCGATGATATCGATATCTTAGTCTGCGGCACAAAAGTTCAAACAATTGCTGAAAAAAGTTCTCAATTAGCAGGTATACGGCAAATTCTTGTTGCTGAGGCTGATTATCTTGCGCATCAATTAGCTGAACCTATAGCCGCAACAATTGTTGAGCTCGCTGATGATTATGAAGTGATTATGGCTGCTTCTACCAGCACCGGAAAAAGTGTCATGCCACGTGTAGCGGCTCTTCTCGATGTGATGCAAATTTCAGATATCATTGATGTTGTCGCCCCTGATACCTTTAAACGGCCAATTTATGCAGGCAATGCAATTGAAACGGTACGCACAAATGATCACAAAAAAGTTATAACGGTGCGCACAGCCTCTTTTCCTCCAGCACCTCAAGGAAATTGTGCTCCTATCAAAGTAATAACACCAGCGCCTAACCCAAATCTTTCATCTTTTGTGAAAGAGGAAACCGATAAAAGTGATCGTCCTGATTTGACCTCAGCACGGATCATTGTATCAGGTGGACGTGGGCTTGGTTCACAAGAAAAATTCATGAAACTTTTGTTGCCACTTGCCAATAAGCTCGGCGCTGCTTTAGGCGCTAGTCGAGCAGCAGTCGACGCGGATTATGCCCCAAATGATTGGCAAATCGGACAAACAGGGAAAATTGTTGCCCCGGAGCTCTATATTGCTGTCGGTATCTCTGGAGCTATTCAACATTTAGCTGGTATCATGGATGCGCAAATTATTGTTGCCATTAATCAAGACGAAGAAGCCCCTATTATGAGCATTGCAGATTATGTCCTTGTAGGCGATCTGCATCACATCGTTCCTGAACTGGAGAAAGCTTTATAAATTATGAGTCCTGATATATATCACCAACGTGAAAGCATAGAATGTGATATAGTTATTGTAGGAGCAGGCCCTGCTGGGCTTTCTGCTGCAATTCGTCTGAAACAAATTAATCCTGAACTTTCCATCATCATTCTTGAAAAAGGCTCTGAAGTTGGTTCCCATATTTTATCAGGTGCAGTGATTGATCCCATTGGTATTGATACACTCCTACCAGAATGGCGAAATGAACAAAATCATCCCTTCACCACACCTGTTACCGATGATCAATTTTTTCTGCTAAAACCAAAGCGTTCACAAGTACTGCCTAATATTTTTCGTCCTAAAATTTTATCAAATGATGGTTGCTATATCATTTCTCTTGGAAATGTCTGCCGCTGGTTAAGCAAAAAAGCTGAAATGCTGGGTGTTGAAATCTATCCCGGTTTTTCTGTATCTGACGTTCTTTATAATGATAACGGAGCTATTATTGGTGTTTTGACAGGTGATATGGGCGTGCAAAAAGATGGAATGCCTGGAAAAAATTATATGCCTGGTATGGCTCTACACGCCAAATATACCCTGATTGCAGAAGGAGCACGCGGTTCGATTGCTAAACAATTGATACAAAAATTCGATCTCAGCAAAGGCCGTGAACCACAAAAATTTGGTCTTGGTCTTAAAGAACTCTGGGAAATTGATCCTCAAAAACACAAACGAGGTTTAGTACAACATTTTGCTGGCTGGCCATTGGATGATCATACAAGTGGTGGTGGATTTCTCTATCACCAAGAAAACAACTTAGTTTCTGTCGGCTTTGTTGTTCACTTGGATTATAAAAATCCTTATCTTTCTCCTTTTGAAGAATTTCAGCGCTTTAAAACACACCCTAACTTGTATGAAATCTTTAAAGATGCCAAACGCCTTGCTTATGGCGCACGTGTCATCAGTGAAGGGGGATGGCAATCTGTGCCAAAACTCACTTTTCCTGGTGGTGCACTGATTGGCTGTGCTGCTGGCTTTATCAATGTTCCTCGGATTAAAGGCTCACATAATGCCATATTATCTGGCATATTGGCAGCCGATAAAATTGCTGACGCTCTTGCAAAAAATCGCTCTCATGATGAAGTTAAAGAAATTGAAGATCAATGGCGCAAGGGCCCTATTGGAAAAGACCTTTACAAAGTGCGTAATACCAAACCCCTTTGGGCAAAATACGGCACAAAATATGGAATAAAGCTTGCTGGATTTGATCTATGGTGGCAACAGCTCTTCGGCTTTTCCTTATTTAGAACTCTTTCTCATGGAAAACCAGATCATGAATATCTTGAACCCGCAGAAAAATTTCAACCTATTCCTTATCCAAAACCAGATGGTATTGTGACTTTCGATCGCCTTTCAAGTGTTGCGCTTTCCAATACCCACCATGAAGACAACCAACCTTGTCATTTGAAAATAACTTCACTGGAAAAACAAAAAAATTCTGAATATGCAATCTACGGAGGACCTTCTACACGTTATTGCCCTGCTGGTGTCTATGAATGGCTGACCCCTAATGATCATAAAACGTATATCATCAATGCTTCAAACTGCATACATTGTAAAACATGTGACATTAAAGACCCAAACCAAAATATTAACTGGACTTGTCCTCAAGGTAATGAAGGACCTGTTTATCCAAATATGTAATCAGCACCTCATCACCTCTTGCTACAAGATCCGTTCTTTCTAAAAATGTATCATTTATAAAACTCTATCACGGATAAAGATCCCTTCAGGTAAACTCTGCTTAATCTCGCTTCTTGGACGAAGCCACACACTCTTGTGCAAACTATAAAATATATTTTGTATCTAAATTTTCGTAAAATGCTCTCATCACTGCATGAAAATTATTTATGAGTAAAAAATACACAATAGTAATGAAGGAAGGCCAATATTGGTGTTAGTTGGTGCTGACATAAATGTAGAATTTCCAAAATATGGTCAGCTTTACAGAATTCATTCATCTGTTTGAAAAATATAAAAAAAGACCACGCAATGCGCGGTCTTTTCTTGTATTTGTAACGTCGTAATTATTAATTACGGAACAAACCTAAAATATTCTGGCTGCCCTGATTTGCAATAGAAAGAGCCTGAATACCGAGCTGCTGTTGAACTTGCAAAGCTGACAATTTTGCAGATTCTGCATTCATATCAGCATCAACAAGTGCACCAATACCTGCTTCAATATTGTCTAACAATCTTTTAACAAAGTTCAATTGGCTGTCCACCTGATTGACAGCAGATCCAATTTTAGACCCTGCAGTAAGTGTTACATCAACAGCATGACGCACTGTCTTTTGAACACTGTTCAGAATTATACTTTGCGCAACTGAAGGCAGACCACCAACACCTTGCATCTGAACAAAGTCATTCAAAGTCATGCTATCAGCAACAACTTTAAAATCACTTTGTGCCTTGGTCCAATCTTCTTTATTGTCTTCTACAGCTTTTTTAGCTTCCTCTAATGCTGTTTTTGCTGCTTCATCATTAGGATTAGCGGCAACAGCAGCCTCTGCCTTAGCAAGAGCATCTTCTAAACCTTTTTGTTTATCAGCAGCTTCAGTGAAGGTTTTGATACCTGCATCAATATCCTTATCACTCTTGCCAAAGACACCCTTTAAAATACCTTGAGTCATATCAATGGTACCATCAGGCCCCATAACACCAAAGTTTAATTCTGCACCACCAACTTCAATCATATCCACATAAACAGCGGAGCCTTCACGACGGTAACCAGCAGCAATACCAACTTTTTCACCACCATTGGAAAGGATATTTTTTCCACCAAAAGCAGCAGATTGGATTGCGTTAGAAATATTTTGCATATTTCCCTTGATGGAGTCCTGAATCTTCATGATATCATCATCAGATTTTTCACGCGCGGAAACCATTGATTTTTGGATATCATCAAGAGATTCTTTGGTTAAATTAACAGCTGTTGCAGCAACGTTTACCTGTTCTCTACCCAAATTAATAGCATCAACAACAGCGCTCATTGTGTTACTGTCATGCTTCATCATTGATGAAATAGACCAATAAGCAGTATTGTCAGAAGCACTTCCAATACGCAAACCTGTTGAAATACGGTCTTTTGATTTATCTAAGTTGTTATCAATGTTACGGAGTGTCTGCAATGCAGTCATTGCAGATCTATTAGTTAATATACTAGAACCCATAATCTCGTCCCTATAACGAAAGAATAAAAAGGGACATGCTGCATTTACAGCCAATAATAGAGCGACATCATGTCTATTAAATAACTTAACCTATTATCGCTTCATTTGTATCAAAAAGACACAAATCAAGCAAGCATTTTTTTAAGTTTTTATTTTTTGCAAAACAATCTCTAAAGCTTTTGTTAAAGCGCTCGTCCCATCATGACGAGAAAAACAATCTGACAAAAGTTCGTTTGTGCCCCCTTTGGTTGAAAATTCTCTCTCAAGCTGTGCAAAATCAACACCTGTTGAATTCTTATTTGCTATTGTCTTGCGCATTGCATCAGAAAGATTACCAAACATCATAGCAAGAAAATTCGCTGACTGCTGTTTCTCCAACCCCTGCATTGTTAACCACTGATGCGCTGTTGCTATAAAATTAAAATACACTCCCATCAACGAACCAGCTGCCATGAAAAGATTAAACTGATCTTCCTTATCTAGTAACACTGTGCCTCCCAACGCATCAAACATAGTGTGCAAAAATGGGTGATCAGGATAAATTGGTGTTAAATTTTTGCATTCTGCCACAAAAGGAAGCGGCATAGCACGATATACTTTATGATTTATCCACCCCTCAACTTCTGCTGCTGTTGCCATCGCTAACACAGAAATCACAAGCTGTTCTGGACGAAAATGAAGAGAACGCACAATCTCTTCTGCACTTTGATTGCGCAAACACAGAAAAACACAATCACTCTCATCTAATAATGCTTGATTGCTCTCCGCAATAGTCACTTTATCATAATCGTGTGAAAGACGCTCTGCTATCTGTGCACTGCGTGGTGAAACGATAATTGAACGCACATCAAAAGCACTGGCCATCAAACCATCGATCATCGCAGCGCTGATTGTTCCTGTTCCCAAAAAACCAATTCTCATTTTCACTCCTCACTTTTATCCTTTCACATTAAAGCTCAACCAGCGCTCCCCAAGTAAGTAACAAACTTGTTGCAAATTTTATAGCTGCTATATTTCATCGCTTATAGCGATAAAATAACTATTTTCTTTCATATACAAATGAAGTATTTCTAAACTGCTCTCCTTTAATTCAGATAGCATAAGAAACTTTATTGGTGAGACTCAAAAAAACGTTGAATATGATGCGGCAAACGCCAAGGCAAAATCGCAATGAAATCAAAACGCACACATAAAGCAGAATAGTCTTTTTGCTGTGCCAACCAAATATCAGCTGCTGCCTCAATACGTCTTTCATTCATTCGGCAAACTGCAACCATTGCATCAGCTAACGTTGCACGTGCTTTGACCTCAACAATTAAAACAAGATTGCCACGCCGTGCAATTAAATCAATTTCACCAGATTTTGTCTTGAAACGCCTTGCAACAATGCGAAACCCTTTCAAACGTAACCACCAAGCTGCCCACTTTTCTGAACGAATGCCACGATAAAAGGATTTTCGCCTGTCTTTTTTTTGCATAAATCTTCATATTCCCTTTAAAAGGGTCAAGCGCCGAAAAAGTTCTTGCTTTCTCAAACCTGTCTTTTTGGCTGCAAAAGCAGCTGCCTTTGCAGCAGGATATTCACTGATCAATTCTCGCAATATTTCATCAATCTCTTGCGAGCTCATGATCTCTGTAGAAATCTCTTCTTCTCCTACCAGAACAACAATTTCCCCACGAATACAGTCTTTTTTACTATAAATCTCAAGTAAATGTCCTAAATTATCAACATTCACCTTTTCAAATTTTTTTGTTAATTCACGACATATTGCAGCTGGCCTATCAGCTGTAAAAATAGTAACCATATCCTGCAAACTCTCTACAAGACGATGGGGGGATTCATAAAAAACTAAAGTTGCAGGAATAAATTTTAATTTCTCTAACCGTTTCTGACGCTGTGTTTTCTTCGCACTCAAAAAACCTGCAAAGAAAAAACTATCGGTTGGCAATCCTGTTACAACAAGAGACGCTAAAAGAGCTGAAGCACCAGGAATAGGAATGATTTTGTAACCCGCTTTGCGTGCTTCTCCTACCAATTTAAAGCCAGGATCAGAAATAAGCGGTGTTCCTGCATCTGAGACCAGAGCTACAGATTGATTATCAGCTAGAGCTTTTAATAGCTTCGGCCCTGCTTTTTGCGCATTATACTCATGATAAAGAAATGTTTTTTTCTGGATACCATAATGTTCTAGCAAAACACGTGTTACCCGTGTATCTTCACAAGCCACAATATCAGCTCCGGCTAATACTTGCAAAGCACGAAGAGTGATATCTGAAAGATTTCCGATAGGTGTTGCAACCAAATACAGTGCTGGTTCTATCCTGGGTGCGGAATAAACATGAGCACCCACACAATATGCTTTTTCACTCACGCTCTTTTTCCCATCCAATACTCTTTCTATTAAAATCTCATCAGCACTCTACCAGTATTAACACCCATCAGCCATTTCTGCCAAAATTTTCTTTGTTGCCACTAAAGGATCATCGGCTTGAATAATTGGCCGCGCGACAACAAGATGGCTAGCACCAGAATCTAGCGCTTGTCTTGGTGCCATCACCCGTTTTTGATCCCCCTTATCACTCCCCATTGGGCGAATCCCCGGTGTGACCAAAGCCATATCACTTCCGATCACTTTTCGTAAAGCTGCGGCTTCAAGCGCTGAAGAAACAATTCCACCCATGCCGGCTTCCCGTGCTTGCTCAGCTCTTTTAAAAGCCAATTTTTTTGGGCTATCTTTATAACCCGCATTGTGCAAATCAGCTTCATCCATTGATGTTAACACCGTCACCCCAAGCAAACATAAATCACTCCCTTTTGCAGCAGCAACAGCAGCTTTCATAACTGTTGGATAAGCATGCAAAGTCAGCATCGAAACACCTAATTTGGCAATATTTTCTACAGCTCTTGCAACGGTATGATCAATATCGAGCAATTTCATATCAAAAAACACTTTTTTTCGTGCTTGAATAAGATCTTGAACGAAGTCCATTCCCCCAGAAAAAGCTAACTGATAGCCAATTTTATAAAAACTAACCTCATCACCCAATTGCGTAACCAATTTTTCTGCTTGTTTAATATTCGGAACATCTAATCCAACAATAAGGCGTTCACGCATTGCTGTTATCATCAACAACTCCCTAATTTAAGATCGTTTTATCTTCGTGTCTCCCACGAAAAAAGGAAAACTTTAAAAAAATCTGTCTTTCATCTGATTAATAATCACACGATAAATTTCAGCATGCTCTCCTTCAGGATCTGCAACAAAGATTGGTACTCCCTCATCTGAAGAAGATCGTAAAACAGCATCAAGTGGGATTTCTGCTAAAAAAGGAATTCTTCGACTTTCTGCTTCTGCACGCGCACCACCATGGCCAAAAATATCATAACGCTTTCCTGTATCAGGTGCAGTAAAATAACTCATATTTTCAATAAGCCCTAAAACAGGAACGCCAATTTTTACAAACATTTCTATCGCTTTACGGGCATCAACTAAAGAAAGATCCTGCGGAGTAGACACAATTAAAGCACCCGCCAATTGTACCTGTTGCGCTAGCGTTAGTTGTACATCTCCTGTTCCTGGTGGCATATCAACAACTAAAATATCAAGAGGCCCCCATGAAACATCTCTCAAAAATTGAGTAATCGCTGCCATCACCATGGGGCCACGCCATACTACCGGTTTTGTCTCATCAACCAAAAAGCCCATCGACATTAATTTAAGACCAAATTTCTGCAAAGGTTGAAACTTTTTATCATTACTTAGCTGTATTTTTTGATCAACAAGCCCTGTCAACCTTGGCAGAGAAGGACCATAAATATCTGCATCCATCAAACCTGTCTTAAAACCAGAAGCCTGTAAAGCTAAAGCAATATTAATGGCTGTTGTCGATTTACCAACGCCTCCCTTTCCAGAAGCAACCGCAATAACATGGCGCACACCTTCTATAGGCATTTTCACAGGCAATGCACCCATTTTACGTTTCTGCTTAGACAAAGATTCATTCTTGTGCGCTTGAAAAGGTGTCTCCAATTTCTTTTCTGCTGTCAACGTTACAACAACTGTCTTCACTCCACCTAAAGCATAGACTGCTTCTTCAGCAGAACGACGTAATGATTCCAATTCCTGCGCACGTTCACCAGGAACCGTAATAGAGAAGAAAACTTTGCCATCAGCGATGAATATATCTGAAAGCAACCCTAGGGATACAATGTCGCTATCAAAATTTGGTCCTTTAATTTTACGTAATTCTTCGCGGATAGCTTCAGCTGTAATAGAGCTCACTCTCTTTCCTCTCTACAAAAACCAAGAAAACACAGCAATGAGAGAAAAAATCAGATTAACAACCTTAATATTTCCCTTTTTCACTTAAATATCAATTGACGATTCTTTATCTTTTAAAACGCAAAATAAACTCTAAACAAAAATCTCGAGATCATAAAATTCCTTGATAGATCTCTCAGAGCTCTGCATAGTGCACATGTGATAGTTGATATAAAATAACATTTTCAACTATTGTATAATAATTCACTTTATCTTTATAGAATGAATTCTTAAGATCGTCCATGCACAACACAGAAAAATATAAATTGCATTCTTGCAGTCAAAAGTCATTGGTTACCTTAGAGATTTTTAATAAAAATAAACATCAATCAAAAACTCTTCCGTATTTTTCCAAAAAATAGAAAAGTAATCTAAGATTGACTTTTTTGCGCTTTTCTTTATACGATACTTT
The DNA here is from genome assembly GCF_000015445.1 of Bartonella bacilliformis KC583. Lineage (NCBI taxonomy): Bacteria > Pseudomonadati > Pseudomonadota > Alphaproteobacteria > Hyphomicrobiales > Bartonellaceae > Bartonella > Bartonella bacilliformis. The sequence continues at coordinate 1,082,834 of NC_008783.1, forward strand.
TTTCAGAAATGATCTGACCGAATAAGATTTTTTGTCTAGTGTATAATTTACCATAGAACCAAGAAGGGCCGTGTACTACGGTAATTAAGCAAATGAAACGTACTTACCAACCTTCGAAACTTGTTCGTAAACGTCGCCACGGATTTCGTGCTCGTATGGCAACAGCCGGTGGTCGTAAAGTGATTGCAGCTCGGCGTCTTCGCGGACGAAAAAGATTATCTGCTTAATCCTTAAAGCTGATACAACAGACTGAACGCCATTCATTATTTTTCTCATTGGAGAAATTTTTGTTATGAACGTTCAATGCTTGCTTTATTTTATTAATGGCCATTTAGTAAAACTGTGACACGTCTTTCATGAAGCAAAAACCACCCTGCCGTATTCGTAAAAGAGCTGATTTTTTAGCTGTTCGTAAAGGAGAAAAGCGGCGTGGTCCTTTGTTTTTGCTTGAAATGAGGTCTCGTCAAAAAACAGCAGGAACCTCTTCCCCTCTTGCTGCACGTATAGGGTTTACTGTAACACGTAAAAATGGCAATGCTGTTAAACGCAATCGCATTAAAAGACGTTTGCGTGAAGCAGTGCGTGTTGGATTAACAAACGACACGAAAGCAGGCGTTGACTATGTCATTGTCGCATATCCCGACGTACTTTATGCACCTTTTACATCTTTGATCAGTGAACTAAGCCGACGAATGAAGTCAAAAGAAAAAAATCAAAAATAATAGCAGGATAATATAAATGGAATATAATCGTAATTTCTTTATCGCCATTGGATTATCTCTTATCATTTTTGTTGCGTGGCATTTTTTGTATATTGTTCCTCAACATGAAAATCTGAAAAACGCGCAGACTATTGAACAACAAGCGTTAAAACAAAATCCAGCATCGCCAACTTATGATGCGGATTTTTCTAATAATGCACAAACAAATCAATCGAGGCTGACAGCCGATCGTTCAATGACACCTGAAATACGTCGTGCAGAATTGGCAAAAACAGATCGTATTACAATTAAAACTGATGAACTTGAAGGTTCCATTAATCTTGTTGGAGCTCAATTTGATGATCTTTTTCTCAAAAAATATCACCTAACGGTTGACAAAACATCGCCTCAAATTTCTTTATTGAATCCCAACGGTTTCAAAACATCCTACCTTGCTGAATTTGGTTTTACGAGCTCATCCTTACCAGAAAAAGCCTTGCCACAATCAAATACACAATGGCAGATAGAAAGTGAAAATACGATCCTTACTCCTTCAACGCCTGTTACTTTGGTCTACAATAATGGGCAAGGACAAATTTTCCGTCGAACCATTTCTATTGACGATCATTACATGTTCACCATTGAGGATTCTATCAATAACGAGAGTGACAATCCAGTACATCTTTCATCTTACGCTCGAGTTGCACGTGCTGCTCCACCAGAACACGCACAAGCAACCTATTTGCTCCATGAAGGTATGATTGGCATTGCTGGTAATTCACTTAAAACTGAAACATATGAAGCCTTATCGGAACTTACCCTTAATCCTGAAGATGGTCAGAAAAGCTTAACTTTCCAGAAAGTTACAGGAGGCTGGATTGGTATAACTGATAAATATTGGGCTGTAGCGGTCATTCCCTCACAAAATCAGGAATATACAAGTCGCTTTGTTTATTTTGATCGATTGAACACCCATTATCAATCTGATTTGCAGAGTGCACTTTTAAGCATTGCTCCTCGTGAAACAAAAACCATAATCAATTATCTTTTTGCCGGTGCAAAACGCGTTGAAATCATTAATCAATATCAAAATCAGCTACAAATTAAGAAATTTGGCCTCTTAATCGATTGGGGTTGGTTTGATTTTATTACCAAACCAATGTTTTCCCTCATTCATATTCTCTACGAACAAACAGGCAATTTTGGTATCGCTATTCTTCTCACCACGGTTCTTTTGAAAACACTTCTATTCCCGCTTGCTAATAAATCCTACATATCTATGGCACGCATGAAAATCATACAGCCAATGATGCAAGAAATTAAGGAGAAATATGCAGAAGATCGAGTCAAACAACAACACGCAATAATACAATTATATAAAACGCAAAAAATCAATCCCCTGGCAGGTTGCTTGCCAATGCTTATTCAGTTCCCAATATTTTTTGCCCTTTATAAGGTTCTTTATATTACCCTTGAAATGCGGCATGCACCTTTCTTTGGCTGGATTCAGGATTTAGCCGCTCCTGATCCAACATCTATTTTTAACCTATTTGGCTTCCTACCTTATGCAGTACCAGCATTTTTTGTAATTGGTGCGTGGCCTTTAGTTATGGGAATAACAATGTTTCTACAAATGCAGATGAACCCACCTCCTGTAGATCCTATACAAGCTACACTTTTTGCATGGCTGCCAATTATCTTTACGTTTATGCTAGCATCTTTTCCTGCAGGTCTTGTCATCTATTGGGCATGGAACAATACATTGTCGATTATTCAACAAAGTATTATCATGAAACGTCAAGGTGTGAAAATTGAACTTTTTAATAATATTAAAACTATTTGGCAAAAAGCACCTAAAAAAGAAGTGCATAAATGACACAATGTTCTGCATTTTCTGGAATTTTTTTTCGTAATTGGATTTTCATTCGTGGTGTTCCCACAATACAATTTCTTCCACCTGAAGGGCCACCAGAAATCGCATTTGCAGGACGTTCCAATGTTGGAAAATCTTCTTTAATCAATGCGCTTGTACAGCAAAAAGGGCTAGCACGCACTTCAAATACACCAGGACGAACACAAGAACTCAACTATTTTGTTCCTGACGGTTTCAGTGGCTCAAAAGAAGACTTTCCTCCTATGGCATTAGTAGATATGCCGGGTTATGGTTTTGCACAAGCCCCAAAAAATCTCGTTGATGCATGGACACATCTGGTTTTTAACTATTTACGAGGTCGTACAACACTGAAACGTGTTTATATTTTAATTGATTCACGTCACGGAATTAAAAAAAATGATGAAGAGGTTCTCGATCTACTTGATAAAGCAGCTGTTTCTTACCAAATTATTCTAACAAAGAGTGATAAAATAAAATCGAATATGCTGGAAAACTTAATGACAACTACACAAATGAGCCTTCTTAAACGTCCTGCTGCTTATCCTGAATTGCTTACCACCTCTGCGGAAAAAGCCTTAGGTTTGGAAGAATTGCGTACGGCTATTTTGCAAGCAGTTGTGCAATAAAATAGCCTCCTATTTAATATATTATTAAGTACAATTATTAACAGTTTTTCATCATCTTGTTCTTTCAACAAAGCATCTTTATAAAATTTTTTATTGTCTGAAAGAATTCATTAACTTTATTTGATCGTGCCAGATTATGTTAACACTTTTTCACTATCCCCTATCCTCTGCCTCTCGCTTTATACGCCTTGTTCTTGGAGAATATGGTATAGCCACCCACCTTATTGAGGAACATGAATGGGCAAGAAGACCAGAATTTCTTGCACTTAATCCAGCAGGACATTTACCGGTTCTTCTTGATGAACAAGAGACGGTATTATCAGGTGCCATTGTTATTTATGAATATTTAGATGAAACACGTGGCAGTTTACGAAAAGAAAAAAAATTTTTTCCTGAAAATCCTCTAAACCGTGCTGAGGTACGTCGTCTCAATCACTGGTTTTTAAGTAAATTAGAAAATGAAGCAACGCGCCATATTGTACGAGAACGAATCTATAAATGTGAAATGCCTATAGCCATTGGTGGCGGAGCTCCTAATTCGCAAATTTTACGGACTGCACGCGCCAATATTCCACCGCATATAAACTATCTAAATTGGCTCTGTGCATCTCGTGATTGGTTAGCTGGCTCTGAATTATCCTACGCAGATTTAGCGGCAGCAGCTTCTATCTCTGTACTTGATTTTCTAGGAGAAATTGACTGGGAACAATTCCCTGCTGCCCAAGAATGGTATACGCGGATTAAATCGCGTCCATCTTTTCGCCCTCTTTTAACTGACAGAATCCGAGGAATTACACCAAGTTCTCATTATACTGATCTTGATTTTTAAGCGAAAAATTCTGCCAATCGTACCACATGCCTTATTAACAATTCACAGTCTTAACCAATTTTTTTGCTAATTACCAAAAACAGAATCGATCATATTATAAGATTTCAACTGCATTACATGACTCTCTGTTTCTGAATATCTTTTGAGAAATCTGCGTATAGCCAATCTAAAATATATGGACCCCCACAGATATGATACTCCTATCACAGTAATAATTATATTCTTCATAGGGCAAATTATACTAGGCACTACATCATCTTAAAACATTATATTTGAAAAATTCTTTTTTCCTTCTACGAACACCTTATCATTTTGAAAACAATGCGTATAAACCTGCTATCAACTTAAATAAACGCGCAAAAGATTTAACCTTTATGTAAAAAATAATTGGAAAGAAGAAGAAAACTCGCTTACATACAAAGAACAAATATCATGAGGAGAAGAGTATGCGCCTTGTTGTTGTTGGTGCTAATGGAAGAATGGGGCGCGAGCTTATTACAGCTTGCCAAAATAGAGAAGATATAGAATTGAGTGGTGTTCTTGTACGCGAAAAATCACCATTTGTAGGACAAGACGTCAGCATATTGATTGGTTCAGCCCCACTTGGAATTCGTATCACTGATGACCCAGAAAACGCTTTTTCTAATGCAGATGGTATTGTAGATTTTTCTCAACCACAAGCTAGTGTTATCCACGCTGATTATGCCGCTCAAAAAGGCCTCGTTCATATTATTGGAACAACTGGATTTAGCAAGGAAGAAGATGCACAAATTGCAATTTCTGCAACGCGGACAACCATTGTTAAGTCAGAAAATATGAGCCTTGGAGTAAATCTTTTAGCCAATTTTGTAAAAAAAGCAGCCAAAGCATTAGGAGCTCATGATTTTGATATTGAAATTTGTGAAATGCATCACTCTAAAAAAGTTGATGCTCCTTCTGGAACAGCTCTTCTTCTTGGAAATGCAGCAGCCGAAGGTCGTCATGTTGCACTTAAAGAAGTCAGTGCTAGCGGTCGCAACGGCTATACAGGTGAACGCAAAAAAGGCACGATTGGCTTCGCCTGCCTAAGAGGTGGAACAGTCATTGGTGACCACAGCGTTATTTTTGCAGGCTTAAACGAACGCATTACTTTTTCACACTCAGCACAAGAACGTTCTATTTTTGCTCATGGTGCATTAAAGGCAGCTTTATGGGCAAAAAATTATAAAAATGGTCTTTATTCAATGCTTGATGTCTTAGAATTGAACAATTAATTTTAAATATTGCAGGAAATTCATAATGAGACGCACACTTGTATTAGTCCGTCATGGACAAAGCGAATGGAATATCAAAAATCTTTTCACTGGCTGGAAAGACCCAGATTTAACAGAAAAAGGGCGCACAGAAGCAATAACAGCAGGAAAGAATCTAAAAAAAGCTGGTTTAAAATTTGATATTGCTTATACATCTGCATTACAGCGTGCACAAAAAACTGCTCAACATATTCTAGAACAGATGGCACAGCCCGACCTGCAATTGATAAAAAACTCAGCCTTAAATGAGCGTGATTATGGTGACCTATCTGGTCTCAATAAAGATGACGCGCGTCAGCGATGGGGACAAGAACAAGTGCATATATGGCGTCGTTCTTATACGATCGCTCCCCCTAATGGGGAAAGCTTGCGTGATACTGGTGCACGCGTTTGGCCTTATTATTTCCACCATATTCAACCTCATATTTTGCGTTCTCAAACTGTTTTGATTGTTGCACACGGTAATTCTCTTCGTGCTCTCATTATGGTGCTTGAAGGCTTGAGTAGCGAGGAAATTGTATTGCAAGAATTAGCAACTGGTGTTCCTATTATTTACGAATTTAATGCTGACTCAACAATTTTATCAAAAAAAATTATCCAATCTTAAATGACTAAAATCACAATCAGTATACAAAACTTCATCCAATTTATCGCGTCATGAACTTTTATAATTCGATTGACAGGTTTGTATCACCAGCTTAGATAGACCTTATTGCCCAGATGGCGGAATTGGTAGACGCGCAGGTTTCAGGTATCTGTGCTGCGAAGCGTGGAGGTTCGAGTCCTCTTCTGGGCACCATTTTGCTTTTTTCAGCGTTTAACACATTGATTTAATTTATCTTTTTTTTAAAATGAGGGATAATATAATAAAAGTGAGGGAATAGGATTTTCCAACTTGCCTCTGTAAACCTCATAAAAATTGACCTTCAAGAGTAGAACGAAAAGAGATAATTAACTCTTTCACCAAATAAATCTGGGTGACACTCTGCACACTCAATCCCTATTTCATTGCCACTAATTTTTAAATCAAAAGCCACTCTTGCAGATATATCCCGAACATAATGGCCCTTGTAAAAGAAAGACAATGGCCTACTTTTACAGAAAGGCATTGTTTCTTTAAGTTCTACGGAGTTTTTAAAAATTTTAAGGTTCAGGCACATCCATCATAAATGGAAAATGACGCGAATTAAGCATTAATAATTTGTTTTATTATAGCATCATAAGTTTTGTTTTTCGAGACAACACAGTATGAAACAAAGCGCGATTTTCTGACTCATCCATAAACAATCACAGAGGGGAGAAAGTCAAAAGGAAAAAAATGCAATTGAAGCTGTTGTTATTCTTCTTGAGCTGGCTCTTGACTCTTCATACTTCTTTTTCTGCGCCTATTCCTCCAGAACAGCACAAAGTTGAGACTGGGAGTAGACAGATTTATTCGTGTTACTACAACCCGTACAACAGGCGAGTATTGTTATGCCCCAGTCTTTACAAAAGGAGATGGCTATATCTATCTCAATAACTGTAATTCTTCTACCGTTAAAGCGGCTCGCTATGACGTGTTTAAGAGAATCTCTTGGAAAATAAATGATATCTGGTTGTGCATGACAGCCCCTAGTTCAGTTACAGGTATTGGTGAACAATCTACAGCTGAGTGGGATTATATTTTATTAAGACCTTGTGTGATCAATGATCTCAATCAACAATGGATTATTGACAAAAATGTCATTTATACAGCCGATAAAAAATTTCGTGTTAAAGACTATGGCTGGTATGCTTATATTACAAAAGACAAAACAGCTTCTTATGATCATACTTTAATCTCTGCAATGACTTCTTGGATAGACAGGGTTGCTATGCCCGGTAATATGAGTTTCAGGACCTTTATAAAGTGGATATATGTAACTCCAAGCCCTCTTACTTTTTGGAGCTATTATCTTCAAAATGACTCATCTTCAGCATCTAAAGTTCCGCTGCCTCTTTATTATAATCCAGAAAATGGTCATTTCGCGCAATATTACCCTAAATATGGATCCTTCTATTGTATGAATTCCACACAATCTTCCTCTCAAGAGTGGAATTGGGTAGAATGGACACCTTGCACGGATAAAGTTACTTTCGGTAAGACCTCTTCCTACTGGGATATTTATCAGTTAAACGGAGATGAAGGTCTCATTCTGGATCAGAATAAAAATCCGCTTAGAGTCACTCGATACGGTACCCATTGGGGTGTGCCTTATACAGCTACACCTCGTTACATTATGACAGAAACAAAAGAATCCCCAACATCTAATTTTACTCTTGATTACTTCACTGCGCGATGGAATCGCTATGTTAATGGCAATTTAGGGGAGACACTTGATTATTGCCCTGCTCCTGGAAAAAAGGATACTGCACATACCTCTCATATACGAACGAAACGATCTTTACCGACTGATTTTAAACTCACCGAGGCATGGATAACAAGACTATGGCAGATCGCCGTAAGTACGAGTTACCACGGTAGGGATCATATTGCTTTTTGTGGAACCTGCCTATTACAAACTCTGCAAATGCTTGCTGAATTACAAACACGTTATCCCAATGAACCTCTTCCAGATGGACAAGGCTATTTCTTTAATACGCAGTATTTAATGAATCCATTTTTCTCATTTCGTGAAAGATTTCCTGTGCTGACAGCAAGGCTTGAAAGTACAACGGCTTATTATAATTTGCCTTATCATCCAGGAGAAGATTTTATTACGCGGACCACGAGAATAGCACGTTCAGGAGCATTAATGTTGTTACCTCAATATGATTGGAGACCTTTTTCATCATTAGCGAGAGACAGAAGCGATATGGAAAGAGTCATTCAAACAATGTTGAATACTCCTGTTGGAACAGCTTGGTTTGCTAGCATTATTATGTCAAGCCAGACAGGCATCACTGCTCATGCCCAACCTATTCTCAGAGTAGAGGAAGGACTAATAGTAGTCCCCACAAACGTATCTAATATGACTCAGACACAATTCACAACTGCTGTTAACGCCACAAATGATGTAGGAACAATTCTCAATCGTCTCTCATTCGGTGGAACTCGAACACTTCATGCACTTAGGGTTTATCAAATGGCTCAGCTATATGAACTTCCTTTGAGCATTTACATATCTGAAAACAATTGTACGGGAGAAGGAGAGCATAGAAGAGGCACTGGACGCAATCCTCTTGTTTCTCTCATTAATCAGTGTGGAAGTGGAAGTTCCGTTGGCAGATGTGCAATTCAATAGCATAGCCTTTTAAGTCTTTGCAAAGCCATTGCTTCAAATGTGTGAAGATCGTGTTCAGTGCATTCATAAGCCGTTCAAGATCAAGAATCAACAAAAATACGATCAACACTATCCATCGCGTTAAACGAAACATCAGTTTCATACCCTGGTAAATACTCATCATTTCTTGCAAAAGCTCTTTCTCTGATTCCGTGAGCTCTAAACTCTTGCTCTTATTACTTTCTCTTTTTGCCATCTTGCCAACCACACATATCTTCCTCCTGCTTGTTATGCTTTAAGAGATCTCTCGCTAAATTTGGATTAGAACTGATCACCTCTAAATCCTAGCGTTCCAAATAAATGGGTAACCACCCCACACAAGAAGCACGCTCATTTGTAGCGCATCCACTGAAACAGAGCAGAACGCACATCAAAATCACTTTTTCGGTTAATTTCATTTTCTACCTCAAGCCGTATTTTTGCTATCTTTAATGCACGCTCTGTTTGCTGGTGCTGCTCAGCTTTCTTCCCAAGATCAAAGACTTTTGCTAAAGCCATAAAAAACAGCCAAAGCTGCTAGAGTAATCAGGAAATATTCTTTCAACCAGGTCATAAGCGTTTTTCCTGAAAACGTTTGGCAACCAAGACAAGTCCTATACAGGCAGAAAAAACCATAATGGAAGCTAAAGCCCATTGAACAGGACCCTGCCCTGTAAAAATCCCTGTTAAACCTGATAAAGAACCAATGATGGGAGCAAGAACTTCTGCTTTAAAAGAATGACTGGGCCCTTTGGTTTCTACTTTTTGATAATTGGAACACACATAAGCCCCTTTGACCCATAGGCCAGCTTCTGCTGCCCGACGATTGGCAAGCCCCTGCAAACGCTTTCCCCCTGCCCGGATCCATTTTTGCAATTCAGAGGGTACGGCTTCATAATCACCTTTGTTCAGCTTTTTCAAAAGCGTCGAGTTGCAAAAAGCTTCTCCTCCCACATTATAACAAAATGATACAAGAGCAGCGAATTGCTCATCGCTTAAAGAAATAATGACAGCCTGTTCAACAGTTTTTTCAAATTGTTTTAAGTCTTGTCGTAAAACGATCTCTGCTTCACTTTCAGTGATCTTCATGCCTTCCTGTACAATGGGTTGTCCTGCTTGTGCTGTATGGCCATAGCCTATTGTCCACACTCCAATGGCATCTTGATAGGCGCACAAACGTACCCCCTCCCATCGCTTAATGAGTGCAAGTCCTTCTTTGGATATTTTTCGCATATGTCTTCTCCCCATAAAAAAAGCCCATCCCTTATGGATAAGATATTGAAGGGCAATTTTTGCAAGGTGCGGATTGAAAATCACAACGGAATGCCATTCAGTTTTGTCTACTCGCTGATTAGTCGTTTTATCGGTATAACTCTGTGAGGTAGCGATACGAAAATTGACCACCTCGGCTCCAAGAAGCCATTCTTCTACTTTCTGGATCTGCACCGAAGTAACCAATTAAAATGACTTTATTAAACATACTGATAGCCCCACCCTTTATGTTACTCTTTTTTAGAGGAAAAAACGCGTTATCTTTAAAGCTGAATATTGAAATTTAATACAGAAACTCAACAACTATTTTTACAACGCTAATTATAACATAATTATCTCATCTATAAAAACAAAAAGCATGAATAACTTACTGAACATAATAATTATTTATACATCATTATAAAATATTTTTGCTTGTTTCTGTTGTAAATTTTTATCCAATTCTTTGTTCATTGAGTTGTTAAATGTCGAACTTTTTTGTGCGATACTAACTATCTAAAGACTGAGGGGGGTGAATGAAAAGAGAAGCACTGCTTAGAGAACTGCGCAAAGAAGCTAGAAAAGAGGTATTCATTATAGTGAGGTTCCAGATGCAGGAAAAGGCTCGCATTACTTAGTAAATTTTGGAGATAAACAACTGTCGTTAAATCTAGTGAATGAACCCCAATCTACGAAAATAATCAAAAAGCAGTTAGGAATATGAGTTCCTTCACTTTAAATGCATCTTGAAACAATACTGGAATTCAAGCCATGGAATATATTTATTTACGCAAAACTAGAAGCGGATCCTGATGGCGGCTTTGTGATAACCTTCCCAGATATACCAGAAGCAATCACGGCTGGTGCAAGTCAAGCGGAAGCATTAGAGCATGCTTCTGAAACCTTAGGTTTAGCACTGCAGAGCTATCTTATACGTAATTTACCTTTGCCTACACCACAAAAGTATAAAGGTCTCGTAGCGATAACGGTAGATGCATGGAACGCCCTTAAATTAGCAGTAATAGAAGCTTTTAATGAAGTTGATATTACAAAAACAGAATTGGCTAAACGTCTTGGAAAAAAAGAAACAGAAGTGCGACGTATTCTCGATCCAAATTATCCAACTAAACTTCAAAAGCTAGAACAAGCATTAGCTGTTCTTGGCAAACAAGTGATTATTTCAATTAAGGATGCGGCATAACTTGCATCCTCCTCACTTTGCGGAATGAGAAAGATGCAAATTAAAAGCTCTACATAAGATTATGTGCATTACCAAAGCATTTTAAATTCCTCATAAGATAACTGATAACGGCCACCATCATTATATGCTTTTTTGATATCATTAATTGCTTTAAGGTGATCTTCTTTACAACCGTCTGTATTCCCGTTGTTACTGTAAATTTGCCATGCTTTGTCAGCATTACATTTAGCTTGCTCCTTTACCCACGCCCAATATGTCTGTTCATCCATAACTCCAGCCGCGACTGGTGCTACTACAGAAGACAAAGCAGAACATAAAGCTGCAGCTAAAACAATACGTTTCATGAGATCAATCCTTTATAATAATAAATCCATAAAGAATCCTACTTGAAGGATTCCATATCTATGAAATAAGGCGGTACACATTTTGGCTACAATTGTAAACATAACAATGTCCGTTTTGTGTTCTATTTTCTCTCAGCCTCTTATAGAGCTATTTCTCGTATTCTTCTTAAGAAGAAAAACTGCAATTCGTTGCTCTCTTTCGTAAGGTGAACTCTCAACCTTTCTGAAATTTGTCTAAGCAAAAACCTTGCTGCCAGTGGATCTTGAAGTTCCCAGTGCAAAAGTTAGAGTGAAAAAATATTGACATCCTCCTCACCCCTGAAAGACGATTTTACAGTACCTCTGTGCAATTAGCTGAATGCTTTTTAATGCCTTTATTGATTTCCTCTATGAGGGGTTCAAGATTGAGAGCGGTTTTTGGCAAATTACCACCGTATATCCATGCTTTCACTTGTGCTTTAGTGCTAAAGTCTGCCTTTTCTGGTACATCATAAAACTGAAAACCTTCAAATGCCTCAAACTCTCGCCTCCCGTCTTCATATTCATACAGATTATAAAAATACTCAGCAGAGCCAAGACCCCAAGGGACATGGCCAATGGCTGTTGCAACAAACCGCTCTTGTGGTTTATTGTCTTTGGAGAACCAACGTTTCACAATTTCCATAATCTCTCTCTTAATGGCAGCTTTTAGGTTATTTTTAGTATATGCCTTTATTTGGCTTAAATTGACTCACACAGTGCGTTTTAAAATTTCTGGTGCATTCATCAAAAAACTTTCAAATCTCTTTCGGTTAGCTTGTATGGCGATTTAAAGCATCATCCAACCCAAAACCTATCAGCACTTCCCAATATTTTGCTAAATTGCAAAATTATCCCAAGAAACCGTTTCAGATTTCTCCAGGACTTTGAAAACATACTCAACACAGCCTCGGATATCTCTCTCAAGTTTGTCACAATAAGCATAAAGCTCTGGAGCAGAAGGCATGAATGTTTTTGATAACCCCTCTGCCTTCCTTTTCATGATATCCCTGGTTGCCGTCTTGAGTGCCCAATGACTCACACCATTGAGCGAGAGAAGATAAGCCGTTGCTGTTGCTTTCGCGTCTGCAGTAGATTGATGCTTAAGAACACCAGAAAGTAACCGAAACATTGCACTCAAATCTTCTTTCGCAGCCTTTTCATCAAGGATTGTCAAAGCTTTATGTCCCAAAGAGATAATTTTCTTCGCCTCTGAAAGGGAAGGCTTCTTGCCTCGAGCCCAAAGAAACGGCGGTTTTGTCATCCTCATCGCGTAAAATGCTGTAGAGATCTGACGAATCTTTGATAGTGGACATGTATCGTGCAACGCTATGACTCCAGCCACGCTGTCCCCCGCTTTGAGAATTATTTGAGTTTCCATAGTGTTTCCTCTTGTCCAATTGCTCTATTGCAGTTCTCACCCAATTGCGCCACGTCCGATACCAATCCACTTTCGTGGCATGTGCTCCAGCTTTCGCAAGCCAATAATCTCTGAATTTTGCGATTTCTAACGCAACGCGTTCTGGCGGTAAGCCAAGCGTAACAGCAGCTTCTCGATCAGGTTCATAGTTCTCTGGTAAGCGACAGCCGCGTTTTGTGCGTTTTCGAGATAGCGTAATTTCTTGAGCAGGTTCCAAATGGTTTTTTGCAAAACACAAGGGGGGAGATTTGATCAAGCCTGTTGTGATCTTTTCCAAGTTAGCAGAAAAATCAAAATCCTGTTCCTCACGTGTACGCGCACGCGCGCACCCTTTGGGTATTTTTTATTTATTTCTTTTAGGGGGTATGGGGGGACCTTTTCTTTCTTTCTTTTTTTGTGTTAGTTGGATCTTCATCACAAACGGAGGGTTCAAAACACTTTGAATTCTCCTTCAATCCATCATCAACATATTGATTTTCATAAGATTTTTTATCTTTTGTGTCACAGTCATGATTACTGGAAACTATACTAGAGTATACTAAAGATACGTTAGTATTTTAGTATTATTGTATACACTCGTATCATTACACACTACTGTATCTTCAGTATGATTGATGTCATCAAATACATAACTAGACGTAACAGATGTCGCCTCTTCAGCCTTTTGTTTTTCCCAACGAGCCTGCACAGCAAGAGAGGCTTTTTTTGATCTCTTTGCTGCTTCTTCCTGATCATATAATTTAACGCATAAAAGAATTTTCTCAGCGGAAACTTCTGCAGCGCTCATGATATCAATAATGATTGAAAGTTTCACTTCATACCCCCCTTCTGTAATTAAATTTAAATTGCTAAAGTGTCTGCTGCATTATCATCTTGTGGTACATGTCCTTTGAAACACACAGGCTAAATCGCAAAAACGCATTCACCCCTTTAACTGATACGTTGAAAAGTGAACCATTCCGTATATTATACGTATATTATAATTGTGTGTGTTGGTGCGGCTTTGTGTGCAAGCTGGAATTATCTACACAGAAAGGTGTTTTGAATATTTTCTTTTTTCGTATTAATGGCCTGCAAGCGTTCAGGATAAAAGAAATCTTCTAGTCGTAAATCAATGCTGTGTCGTTGAGCATAATTGAGTCATTTGCTTGATAAGGTGCAGGAAATAACCCATTGGAGCCTCCTTTTTCCTTAGAATAGGTAGTACGATAAATAGACCCCTTACTTTTATGTAAAATGCATGAGACCTTATTAGCCCCCCTTAAAAATTTTATGATAGTATATGCAGGTTCTTGTTTCATCATTAATACTAATCCATAAACTCTGAATTTTTTCACACTCATATAATTTCGTAAATTATGAATTTTGCCAATGATAAGTTTCATAATTTTATACGTTGATTTTTCGTTTAATCTGAAGGAGTTTTATTCTATGGAACGTGAACAATTAAAATTATGGCTTAAAGAGCAGTTAGCTAAAAAAGGACACGGTAGTAAAAAAATGCTGGCGGAATACCTAGGTGTATTGCCATCTTCCATAACCAGCATGTTAGAAAACTCAGAAAAAAATCGTATAATAAAAGCAGATGAGTTAATAAAGATTATTAATTTTTTCGGTGAAATTCCACCTTTTTTAATTCAAGAATCTGGGCAATTTGTTAGTCTTTTTTATCAAGCAAAGCCTGAAGTTCAGCAAGCCGTTTTAACGATTCTTCAGAATTCTGAGCACTCAGACAAAAAATAATAGCAGCTATCACCTTTTTATCCCTGCCATTCCAAAGTTTTTTAGCATTTTTTTGTCCATTCCTTATTCTCCACCTGTATAAAATTCATATTTTCTGAATTTTATTATTGACATATTTTGTAAAAAATGAAATATGAGCTTATAAACAATACATATTCAATTTCCAATAGAGCGCGAGGGGGAAAAGATGAAAAAACCAATTTTTGTGAATCCAGATGAAATCTTATTAATTACGTACAGCGATGGAGAGCAAGCACATTGCTCAATCTGGACCCTTTTATGATGAATTTGAAATTTTGGAAGCACTAAAAGGTACAGAGAGCGCTGAACAGATCTTTCGTGTAGACCTTGAAACTAAACATTATGAAGATTTTTCCGAAGAGATTGCAGAAACCTATATCCGTGATAACAGCATCTGTCTTGATGGAGCTGTTGAGCATCCATTTATTGAAAATAGCAATGCATATGCTGAATTTCTAAAAGAGCAAAAAGCACAAAAGTCCAATGATATCATCTACGGCAGATATGAGCAGCAACACCGCTTGCGTGCTTATGATTTAGCGTGACGACTTCTAAAGCGCTTGAAATCAATCACTCTTGACTAACTAATCCTATCTCTATGAGGTTCGCAATGGAAGAGCTTATCACTATTCAGCACAATACAATTAAACAAGACACAATCCAAACTGTTAATGCGCGTGAGCTGCGTGTCTTTTTAGAAGTGGGCCGTGACTTTCCAACATGGATTAAAAATCGTGTTAAGGAGTATAATTTTCAAGAAAATCAGGATTTTATAGTTTTCCCCCAAATTGGTGAAAACCTCCAAGGCGGCCGCCCTTCTAAGGATTATGCTCTCACCTTAGACATGGCAAAAGAACTTTCCATGGTTGAACGCAACGAGAAAGGCAGACAGGCACGACACTATTTCATCGAGTACGAAAAGCTTGCAAAACAGATAGCTGCACCTCGTATCGATTACTCCAATCCTGAGGTGATGCTTGGCTTTGTGACATATTTAAAAAGCGAAAATGAACGCAAAGACAATGTCATTGCCAAATTAGAACCAAAAGCACAAGCCCTTGAGCAATTATCTCGCTCAGATGGCTTGTTGTGTATTACAGATGCAGCAAAAATTCTTGAAATGCGTCCAAAGGATTTGTTCAATCGATTGCAAGAAAAAAAATGGATCTACAAAAGAACTGTTAAAAGTTCTTTCATTCCTCATCAAGACAAAATGAATATCGGAGTGATAGATTATCACATGACAATAATAACTAAGCCAGATGGTTCTGAGTTAACTATAGCTCAAGCAAAAATCACATCTAAAGGTTTAAGCGTTCTTTCACAAGAATTACGCAAAAACAGTATGCATTAATTGACATCATCATCGCTCTAAAGAGCAATTTTACAGCAATCTTATAGCTATTTAACACAATACGTTCTGCACGCCACAGAGGAAGTGCGCTCCAAATTAAGGATGTGAGACATGAATGAACAAAGCTCAACAATAACTCAACAATCAGAAAACTTAGAAATCAAAACCACAGCTTTAGATAAAATTCTCGATAAAGCCTTAGAGAACGATGTGGATATGAACCGTATAGAACATCTCATTGCTTTGAGAGAAAAAGAGATCGATCGACAATGCTATGAAAAATTCGTGTCTGATCTTTCAGCGATGCAATCTGAATGCAAAGAAATCATCAAAAACGCTACAAATAACTTTACCAATAGGTAAATATTGCCACTCTTGATTATTATATCGACGGGGTTAAAGAGGCTCTGGCAAAACACCGATTTGCTCTCTTTTCTAAAATTAAAAGCCAAACCACAACAAATATTGTGATAGAAATAACACTGGCACATCCCTCTGGTCACAAAGTTTCAACAGATGGAGAATTTCCTATTAATGGAGCCGGTTCCAAAATAAGCATCCAGTCTATTGGCTCGACAATCACCTATGCTCGCCGTTATTTGTTAGGCATGTTGCTCAATGTCGCGAGCAGAGACGATGATTTAGATGGCAACAGCTTAGAGACTGTTATGCCTGCATCTCCTCAACAAGTTACTGAAATCAAACAGTTAATCAAAACAACTCATGCCAATGAAATAAGAATGTTAGCTTTCGTCAAAGCAAATAGCATTGCAGAAATGTCCGATTATCAAGCACAAATGGCTTTGAATAGTTTGAAAGACAGACAACGCATTCAAAGCTTCCCAACACCACAATAAACGGAACGTAACATGAATAAAGAACAGCTGAATGGTTTCAAGCACGGTTAGGAAAAGTGACAGCTTCAAACATTGACTATGTCGTCAACAGAACAGTGAAAGGTTTACCAACCAGCAAATATGAAAACTATAAAATTAAACTCATCACAGAACGCTTAATAGGTCAAATCAACCCATCTTATGAAACACAAGCGATGCAATGGGGCGTTGAGCATGAAGATGAAGCCATTGAGGAATACAGTTTCATCTATGATCCCCATGTAACCCGATGCGGTTTCATATCCCATCCAACATTTAAAATGGCTGGAGCCAGCCCTGATGGTCTGATCGGGAAAGATGGATTAATTGAGATTAAATGTCCTCAATCAACAACGCATCTACGCTTTTTCCTGAATGGCGATATCAAACCTGAATTATCTCTTACAAATGCAGTTCCAAATGGCCTGTACAGGAAGAAAATGGTGCGATTTTGTAAGCTACGATCCACGGTTTACAGACCAGTCAGCCATATTACGGATGAAAGTTCAACGTATGAACCGCGATGATGAGCAGATTGAACACATTAATAAAGCTGTCGAGAGATTCTTGACAGAAATCGAACAAGACATAGAGCAGATCGGCATCAAAGCTGCTTAAGAAATAGGGAGCACTTTTCTTCCCCCTAAAGCGTTCTCACCCTTCTCACAACTATTTCTAACTATGCGTGCTTCACGCCACGAGCGAATTGCGCCCAAAAATTAAAAGGATATTCAACATGGCTCATAGACTACCGACCATAACACAGCCTGCTATTGCTCGTGCCTTACGAGAAGCTAAAAAACAAGGCTGTGAATTGATGGAAATTAAGCCAACTGGCGAATTATTAATCTATTTAAAACCTGGGATCGGAGTATCCAATACAGCTATGCATCCTGATAATTTCTGGGATCTCTTAAATGATGATACCTCTGAAATCATCTTATAGGGCTATATACATGCCAAAAACACGACCACCTCATCTTGTAAAACAAATCACACAATATGGTAAACTGTATGGTATGTCCGTATTGGCCATGGCCCAAGACGGAGAGTACGTGGAGCGTATGGAACGCAAGAATTCATCAACAACTATAAAACTGCGCTCTCTGAACTAGAAGGACGTACACTCCCTTTATCGAAACCAGGGGCTCCTGTTGAAGGCTCTTTTGCGTGGCTACTGACACAGTATTTTAACAGTGTCAATTGGTATAGCCTTGCCAAATCAACCAAGAGACAAAAAGAACTCATTTTGATGAAAGTTTTAGATTCTATAGGTCATCTCTCCTATAAAGTGATACAGAAAAAACATATCATAGCAGGTGTTGAACGACGAAAAGAAACACCTGCTACTGCCCAAAATTTCCTAAAGGCTTTGAATAGCCTTTTCAAATGGGCAATGGAACAAGGTCTGTTAGAAAAAAATTCTACTCTTGGTGTCAAAGCTCCACCGTTAAAAAATAAAGATGGATTTATCGTTTGGTCTGAAGCGGACATAGACAAATATTATTATCATTGGCCATTGGGAACTCATGAACGTGTTTGGATTGATATTCTTCTGTACACAGGCTTACGACGTGGTGATGCAATACGAATTGGCTGGAAAGATGTAACAGATAATATTATTCATATAAAAACGGAAAAAAGCAAATTTCAAATGGACGTCTTTCTTCCTATTTTACCTGAATTAGCTGAAACCCTTGAAATTGGCCCAATTGGTGAAGAAACATTTATCTGTGGCAAAAACGGTAAGAAACTAACCAAAGAGGGTTTTGGTAATGTATTCAGAGAAGCTTGTAACGTAGCCAACGTTAAAAAATCAGCTCATGGATTAAGAAAATTAGCAGCAACAAGGGCAGCCAATGCAGGAGCAACAGTAGCACAACTGAAAGCAATTTTTGGATGGACTGAAGACAACATGGCATCTCTTTACACCAAGAGCGCAGATCGTAAAAGACTGGCTCTAGAAACCATAAAAAAGCTTCAAAAAATGAGGGATAGAGGCTAAAAAAATTCAATAAAATCAATAGCCGTATAATCCCTCATTTGGATATAACCATTTGATTTTCTTATATAAGACGTACACCTCTTCTGGGCACCATTTTGTTTTTTTAAATATTAAAAACATTGATTTTACTGATCGTTTTTTTAAATAAAGGATCATATAATCAACGTAAGGGAATAAGATTTTCCGACTCACCTCTGCAAACTTCATCAAATTGACCTTTAAAAGCAGAGTTATTCGACTAATTTATAAACAATCACAGAGGGGAGAAAGTCAAAAGGAAAAAAATGCAATTGAAGCTGCTATTATTCTTCTTGAGCTTATTATTAACTCTTCATACTTCTTTTGCTGCTCCTATTCCTCCTCAAATCATACAAAAACCTCCTCAGGAACCTGGTGACAGAGCTATTCGTGTTAAAGTCCATACAGGGAAAGAATATTGCTACACCCCAACATTTGTGAATGGGGAAAGTTACGTTTACATCGGGGATTGCAATTATGGTAAAGTGGCCAGATATGATCTCTTTCGAAGAATAGCCTGGAAGATCAATGGTGTTTGGCTATGTATGACAGCCCCTAGTTCAGTTACAGGTATTGGTGAAAAATCTACAGCTAAGTGGGATTATATTTTATTAAGACCTTGTGTAATCAATGATCCCAACCAACAATGGATCATTAAACAAGATGCCTTCTATACAGCCAATAAAAATTTCCGTGTGAAAGATTATAAATGGTATACTTATATTTCCAAAAACCCGAATGATTACTACGATCATACCTTAATTCCTACAATGAATCAGTGGGAAAAAATTGTGGCTACTCCTGTGAATATTAATCTCAAAACATTCATAGGCTGGAATTTTGCAAGTGGCCCTAGCTTCTCTAGGTACTACATAACAGATGATGGATCTAAATCAGACGTTTTTGATCTTTACTACAATCCTGAAAATGGCCGCATTGCCAGATATTTTCCTTCCACGGGAGCGATGTCTTGTATGGTTTCTCAACAAGCTCCTTCCGATGATTGGAATTGGGTCAAATGGCTGTTGTGCAACGATAAAGATACTGTCACTGCTAAACAAGACATTGCATCCTGGGACATTTCTTTGTTTGCTAGACGTGAAGGAACACTTACGGATTATAAAGGTAATTTTTTAAGAGTGACCCAATATGGCTCCAGTTGGGGTTCCCCCTACACAGCTAAGCCTGATTACCTTGAAAAAGACACAACAAACTCTCCAAAATCTAACTTTATTTTTTCTTATGACATGGAGAGATGGTATCGCTATGTCAATGGGAATTTAGGGGACACACTTGCTTATTGCCCTGCTCCTGGAACAAAGGAGAATATTGCTAAAACACGAGTAAAACGATCTTTACCTCCTGATTTTCATTTTACCGATCAATGGAAAAGAAGACTATGGGAAATTGCCGTAAGCAGTACCCCTATGGGCTTAGAAACAATTGGCCTTTGTGGCCCCTGTATGGTGCAAACTATGCAAATACTTGCTGAATTACAAGAACGTCATCAAAGAGAACCCTTTCAAAACGGAGAAGGTTATTTCTTTAATACACAAGAAGGTGTGGATCCATTTATCTCACTTCGTACTAGATTTCCTGATCTTACACGAAGACTTGAAACTATACGTCTTAATCATGATAGGCCTTACCATGTAGGAGAAGATTTTGTAACACGAATGAGTAGATTAGCTCGTGCAATGGCATTAACGATGTTACCTCAATATGAATGGAGGCCTTTGACTCTTGCAAGAACTCACGAAGAGATGATAAGCAGGATTAGAGATATATTGCGTGCTCCTGCTGGAACAACTTGGTTTTCTGTAGCTATCAGACAAGATGAACGAGGCCTCTTCCTTGGTCATGTCCAACCTATTATAAGAACAGGAAACGGAATCATAATATTACCTACCAACACATCTGGTACAACTTTGGAGCAATTCAGAGGGTATTTTACCCCTATAACAGATCCACAGATAGTGCTTTTTGAACTTTTGCGAGGCAGTAGCACTAGAATTCAAACTCGGTCAATTGCATTTTTTCAAATGACTCAATTAGATGAAATTCCTTTGAGTCTGTACGTATCTCAAAGCAATTGTACTGGAGAAGGTGATGGTAGAAGAGGCAATAAAAAACTTCCAAGAAGCTCTTTCATTAATCAGTGTTTAAGTGGAAGATGTTCTATTCAATGAAAATTAACAATTGTTAAAAAAATGAATGTTCCTAAACTCTTTCAATGATAACTCATTGAAACAATATTGTCTATATTACGAAATAGTACAGCCTTTTAATTCTTTGAATGAGTGCAGATCGCGTTAAGTATATTTAGACATTCAAGATCAAGAATAAACAAAAATATAATCAGTACTTCCTATCCGTCGCATTAAGCGAGATATCATTTTATACCTTGATAGCTAATCATGATCCCTCATGTTTCTCCGAAACATATACTGATTTTAAGTTATGTAAATATTCAAGCTGTTTATCACAAAAATTTAATATAAACGCAAAGACATAAATTAGTCTTACTTATATCTCAAATGCTGAAAGGCTTTCTATTCAGAGAAAAAACTTTCAGAAAGAAGATATTCAAACAGAATTTCTCGCTTAGTTTGTTAATATTACAATGATCTATGGTAAAAAATAACAAAAATGGAATTGAAGCTGTTGTTATTTTTTTTTATTTTATTACAGACGCTTCATATTTCTGTTGCGGCTCCCATTCCTTCTTCTCCCATTCAACCCCCTACTGATACCGCTCATGATGAAGCTATTCGTGTCCGGGTTCATACAGGATATGAATATTGTTATACGCCAACATTTGTAAATGGTGAAAGCTATGTTTACCTTAACCGTTGTTCTTCTTCCAGGGCTCCATCTGCTCGATATGATGTCTTTCAACGAATAGCTTGGAATGTGAATAATGTTTGGCTATGTATGACGGCTCCTAGCTCTGTAACAGGCATTGATGGAAAGTCTACAGAAGATTGGGATTATCTCTTATTAAGACCTTGTGTCATCAATGATGCTAATCAACGCTGGATCATTAAAGAAAATGCTTTGTATACAGCTGATAAAAAATTCCGGGTTAAAGATTACAAATGGTACGCTTATATTTCAAAAAACTCAGGCGATTACTATGATCATACCCTTATCGGGATGGATAAGTGGGCAAACACTGTAGCTCCTCCTGTGAACCTTAATACAAAAACTTTCTTAGGTTGGAACTTTATCAGTAGTCCTACCCAGACTAGATATTATGTTACAGACGATGGATCTCGAGCAGAACTATTTGATCTTTATTATAATCCAGAAAATGGTCACCTTGCTCGGTATTTTCCTTCCTCTGGAGCAATGTCTTGCATGGTTTCCCAACAAGCTCAATCAGAAAGTTGGGATTGGGTAAGGTGGTTATCATGTAAGGAAACTATTTCCCACAACACAGAAGACAAAGATATTGGTTTTTGGGATATTTCTCAGTTAAACGGAAACGAAGGTCCTATTTTGGATTATCTAGGCAATCTGTTAAGACTTACCCAATACGGCTCCAATTGGGGTTTCCCTTACACCGCTACAAGTGATTATATTACTAAACAAGAATCGCAATATAATCACCCTACCTCTGATTTTATTTTTGAGTACGACATTGAACGGTGGAACCGCTTTGTCAATGGGAATTTAGGGGATACGCTTACTTATTGCCCGGCTCCTGGAACAAAGAAGAATGTTACCCAGACGGCTCACATACGAGAAAAACGATCGTTACCTCCTAGTTTTGAACTCACTGAGGAATGGAAAGAAAGACTATGGCAGATTGCTAGAAGTAATGTTCATGGCACAACACCAAGAATTGCCTATTGCGGCCCCTGCATGCTGCAGACTTTACAAATGCTTGCTGAATTACAAACACGTTATCCAAGAGGACCTCTTCCAGATGGAGCAGGCTATTTCTTTAATACAGCTCCTAATAGAAATCTATTTATTTCCTTTCACGCAAGATTCCCTCTGCTTGCAGAAAGGCTACGTAGCACAGAAAATTATATTAATGTCCCTTTGCACACAGGAGAGAGTGACTATACACGAACAACGAGAATAGGTCGTTCAGCAGCACTCATATTATTGCCCAATTATGACTGGAGACCTTCAGCTGTTGCTAGAACACGTGAAGAGATGAGAAGCATAATTCAAAATATGCTTACTGCTCCTAGTGGCACACTTTGGTATCTTGCAATGGTGAGAACAAGCTCTACAGGAACATCTGGCCATGCTCAACCTATTTTGCGAACAAGGGATGGGCTCGTATTAATCCCTACAAATACAGTTGGAACAACTTTTGAGCAATACCTACAACGTCTTACTCCAATAACAACAGTAGAAGGAGTGTTAAATGATCTTACACGTGGAGGCGCTCTAATACTTAATTCACTTGCAACAACTCAAATGGCTTTGAGATATGAGATTCCTTTAGATTTTTATTTGTCGCAAAGAGATTGCACGGGAGAAGGAGATGGGAGAAGAGGCAGTGGCCTTTTTCCAAGAGCAGCGCTTTTTAATCAGTGTCTCAGTGGCAGATGTGCGATCCAATAAGGTGCTTAAAGCCTGTGTTTTAAGTTTTAGAGCGCAATCGATAAGGCAGAGCAACAAGCTTCACGAGTCTTTTACTCTTGATAATTATCCTGAGTTTTATACAGGAGAGGATCCCCATGATAAAGATTAAACTTTTATATCAGTATCAACATTAGATTTACAATCTATGCTTATCTGTACCTATAAGTAACCATCATTATAAGATGCTTACAAAAAATTAATAAGGAAAAACAGAAGATAAATCTAACTCACTCTGTTTTCCCTAAACCTCAGCTGCTAACACAATGGTGTTTCTTCATGAGACTGCGAATCTCGCGCAGCAGGACTCTTGCTTTTCCAAGAGCCTCTTTTATTATAACGACGCTTCACAATTACTTAAACTCGCATGACATCCATCTTTGGCCACTATATCTGTCCGGGTTTAACAACCCACAACTAACCCTCAACCCAAGAGCGGAAATAATACTACGATAGCGTTCTTGAATTTCAAACGCTTTATCTTTGTATTCAAACAGGTTTTTTCTACTAGGAACAACAATTTTTTCAAGAATGGCTCTCCCTCCTTCTCCCAAATTACCTTCTGTTACAAGTGCACCCACTACTTTATCCCTCACAGTACCCCAACCACCCCCCACCGGCAGTGCATTAGCGGTTACTGGTACTATTACTGAAGACAAAGCAGAACATAAAGCTGCAACGAGAACGATACGTTTCATGAGATAAATTTCTCCATAAATAATTAAATTTACAAAGGATCCCATTGAAGGATCCCATTGAAGGATCCCATTGAAGGATCCTGATTACGGATTAATCAGTACACATTTCGGCCATAATTGTCAATCAGATAATGTCTCTTTTGTGTTCTTTTTTTGTCTTTATTATCGGTTTTGTATTCTATATCTTTCAGTCTCTTACCCCCTTATTACGCCTCTTCCGCGTGTTTTTTAGAAAAATAAAAAACTGCAACTTCTTGCCTTTTGCCTTATTCTTCATGTCAATGCTTAAACTCTCTAGTATTCTTCTGCATAAAAATCTTTCTCCTAGCGAATCTTGAAGTTCCTGTTACAGAAGTAGAGGGAGAGAATAGTCAAAAATTGAAAGATTCTAATGATACAATTAGTATTATAATAATATTATAAGATAGTATCATAAGCATTTAGATTAATGGAAACAGCATAAGGAGATGTGTTCCATAAATAAAGACTTCCCA